>NZ_JAGGRD010000064.1:0-4697 GCF_018613005.1 Paenibacillus sp. ISL-20 | reverse complement strand
AATCGCACGAAGTAACTCAATAGCTTTCGCGCTAAATTCCAGCGTTCCCGAAGGGAGAAAGCGCTCCTAGCCACTAAAGTAACGTAGAAGCGCCTCATTCAGAACCTAAGCACCTTGCGGGTGTCCAGAGGGCAGAGCCCTTGGGGCCCTCCCTTGGAAGGGAGGGTTTGGGTGGGTTCGAAAAAGGGTTACACTAAGCATTTTAGCTTGCACAGCTTTCACACTCTTCAATCGTCAGCGCACGGCTGCGTACATAATAAGTGGACTTGATGCCGGCTTTCCAGGCATGCAGGTGCAGCTCAAGGAATTCCGAAGCCCGGATATCAGGGCGGACGTACAGGTTAAAGCTTTGCGCTTGGTCAACGTGACGCTGACGGGCGGCAGCCATTTTGATGGACCAATGCTGGTCGATCAAGAAAGCCGTTTTATAGTACCAGATCGTTTTTTCGGACAGATCCGGAGCCGGGTTAGCCACTTTGTAAGTGGTTTTTTCTTCATAAGACAGAAGTTCGTACAATGGATCGATGCTCGCTGTGGAACCCGCGATGATCGATGTGGAGCCGTTCGGTGCGATGGCAAACAGCCATGCGTTACGGACACCGCTTTCTTGTACTTCTTGCTGCAATTCGCGCCATTGTTCGGTGGTTACGAACTTGCCTTCATGCTCGCCGTCGGTGTAACCGCGGAACGTGAAGTACTCGCCGCTCTCCCAGTCGGAGCCTTTGAATTTCGGATAGTGGCCTTTTTCCTTGGCCAACTCCATGCTGGATTTAACGAGCAGGTAGTTGATGTGCTCATACAGGTTGTCGTTATATGCAACGGCTTCGTCGGATTCCCAGCGGATGCCTTCCAGCGCCAGCAAGTGATGCAGACCGAAGGTGCCGAGACCGACCGCACGATATTGGCTGTTGGTATATTGAGCTTGCAGAACTTCAATATTGTTAATATCGATAACGTTATCCAGCATGCGAACCTGGATCGGAACGAGACGCTCCAGCACACCAGCAGGTACAGCACGAGCCAAGTGGATGGAGTTCAGGTTGCAGACAACGAAATCGCCAGGGATTTTGGAAATTACGATCCGGGTTTGGCCGTCTTTCGTAACCAGCTCCTCTTGCTCAACGACCGTCGGAGATTGGTTCTGCATGATCTCGGTGCACAGGTTGGAAGAGTAGATCATGCCATGCGCAGAGTTCGGATTCGCACGGTTGACCGTGTCGCGGTAGAACATATACGGTGTACCCGTTTCAAGCTGGGATTTCATGATGCGCTTCATAATGTCGATGGCTTGTACCGTAATGCGCGGCAGCAGCGGGCTCGCAACGGCTTCAGCATACTTTTGACGGAACTCACCTTCGCCTTGTCTTTGATCATAGAAGTCTTCCAGGCCCAGCGGACGGCCGCTCTCGTCTTTCCAGCCCATGATTTTCTTCACTTCATGCGGACAGAACAGGCTCCACTCTTCACGTGCTTCTACAGCTTCCATGAACAGGTCAGGCAGACATACGCCGTGGAACACGTCATGTGCTCTCATGCGCTCGTCACCATTGTTCAGCTTGAGATCCAGGAAGGACAAAATGTCTTTGTGGAACACATCTAGATAAACCGCGATGGCACCTTTACGAGTTCCCAATTGGTCAACGCTAACAGCGGTGTTGTTCAACTGGCGAATCCAAGGGATAACGCCGGAGCTGGTGTTCTTGTGACCGCGGATGTCAGAGCCGCGTGCACGGACTTTACCGAGGTACACCCCGATGCCGCCGCCCATTTTGCTGAGACGGGCGATATCCGTATTGGAATCGAAGATTCCTTCCAGGGAGTCGTCCACGGTATCGATGAAGCAGCTGGAAAGCTGGCCGGCTACTTTTTTACCTGCGTTAGACATGGTCGGCGTAGCGGCCGTCATATACAGGTTACTCATGGCCCAGTAGGCTTCTTTGACAAGGTCAAGACGTTTGTCAGCTGGCTCGTTGTGCATGAGGAACATCGCGATGACCATGTACCGTTCTTGCGGAAGTTCCATGACGCGACCGTCAAAGTCGTTTGCCAGGTAACGCTCAGCCAGTGTCAACAGCCCGATGTAATCAAACAGCAGGTCGCGGCTTGGATCGATGCATTCGCCGAGTTCTTCGATTTGTTCTTTGGTGTAGCTGGTCAGAAGATCCTCGCGATAAATGCCTTTCTGTACAAGCTCCGTAATGAGCGGGTAGAAGGCACCGTATGGTTCTTCCGGGTATGCTTTGTATCGGCGGTTGGTGGCCGCTTTTTTATATAAAGAGGTCAGAAACGAACGAGCAGCTGCAAACTTCCAATTCGGCTCTTCTTTGGTTACAAGCTCAAGTGCGGACATCGTGAAGGCGCTGCTGATTTCTTCGCCGGTAACTTGCTCACCGCGCAATTTGGCATTGACGCCGCGAAGCAGGCGCTCTTTATCGAGCATGTCCAATCCTTTTAGAGTCCGGTCGGCATAGACGGAGAGGCGAATTTCATCAAAGGCAAGCTGACGGTTGTTCGGTTTAACTACGAGCTGGGGCATGAATAAATTCCTCGCTTTCTTCGGGGGAAATATGAAAAAGGACATCAAAAAAACATTTTCTAAAACCCGCGGGCAGGCTTGAAAATGTCCGTGCGCTGTGATTCGAAAATGACGTTTGCCATAAGCCCATGAATGGGCATGATGTTATGTACAGACGCAAGCTTAACGAACACTTACCTAAAACCCCGTAGGTTGGTGTCTGCTGCATATAGGCAGGTCTCCTGACTTGGGCTACTTCCCTCGGCATTGCCTTCCCCGAGACCTGATCCGGTTCCTCGGTGGCATATGTCGTATGTGGATGGCTGATAGATCATAAACAGCCTTAGGCCCTTACAGTGGCGGGACCGTGATGGATTTACACCATGCTTCCCTATTAAGCCGGACTGCCTTATAGGTTGATCCGGCACCTACACACACTATATTTGGTTGTTGTTAATCTAATTTAACCCAATATATTGTGTTTGTAAACTATATTCTTAAAATTGAACGCAAAAAGAATTATAGCAAACGAGCGGTCATTGTGCCAGTTAAGAAACTGCCAAAAGGCTATAACATTTCCTGGATTGTGACCAAATGCGACCTTTTCTGCGCAGATACCACGTATATTATCGTTTTGACAAAATAGGATATATTCGTATGGATGCGACGAGAAAGATACACCATATCTTGTATGAAGCTAAAGACTGACGGACTTTGATAAGGAGGGTCAGAATTGATATGATAACTGTATCCGGGAGTTTAACGCATTCGGAAGCATTCCATATAGATGAGATGCAACGAGGGAGGTTTTCAAGATGGCTATAGCGGAGGTAACGGTGATTCCGATCGGCACCGCAACAACGAGCTTGAGTTCTTATGTTGCCGAGATGCAGCGTATATTGAAACAACAGGATGGAATATCCTATGAGCTAACTTCGATGAGCACCATCATCGAGGGAGAGCTTAACATGATCTGGCGGGCGATTGAGGCTTTGCATGAAGCGCCTTTTCTGTCCGGTGCGAAGCGCGTATCGACTTCCGTGAAGATCGACGACCGCAGGGATCAAGTCTCCTCGAGCAAACAGAAGATCCAGTCCGTGCAGGAGAAATTAGGCGGGTAATGCCTCCAGTTACAGGATATTTCCGTAAGAATAGGACTTGCATTTTGTTGCTGAAGTATTATAATAATTTTTGTTGTTTCGTGAGGAATAACATCGAACCACATTTGCTGGTGTAGCTCAGGGGTAGAGCAACGCACTCGTAATGCGTAGGTCGGGGGTTCAATTCCCTTCACCAGCATCTTTATAAACATAGTACAGCGCGGCTTCCCGTTTTTTCGGGGCCGCGCTGTTTTTGTTTAATAACCTACACTTCTAACATTTTGTATTAAATTTGAAATCTTCTTCGACAATCTTCTAACCTTTAGTCGAGTAAAGTAAGTTTTTCGTCCTCGATTTGGTTCCCTAAGATCGAGTCACCAATTGTATTTAGAACAGCTTCTTGCAAGTTGGGTAGCACGTGGGAATAGGTATCTAAGGTTACATTAATAGAAGAATGGCCTAGACGTTCCTGAACGATTTTAGGGAGTATACCTGCTTTTAGAAGAAGTGTAGCGTGGGTATGGCGGAGATCGTGAAATCGAATCCTCGGAAATTCCTGGTGTTCCTTAATAATGGTGTCAAGAATGCTATAGTAATTCCTCATGAGGTTTCGCGGTCCAAGAGGGGGGGCCCACGCTTGTTTGTAAGACTAAACCCGAATCTGTGTAGAATTTATTTGATTCTTTCTCTATCCGCTGTTTTTCAAAATGGTCATGGAGCATTTGTACAGTGTTAGCAAATAGAGCGATTGATCGAATGCTGCTATCATTTTTTGTATCATCAAAGTCATGTCCAACCTCAGCAATTGTATGTGCCTGTCTTACAGATATGCTTCTGATGTTTAAGTCTACATCAATTCGTCTTAAAGCAAGGATCTCACTTTGCCTCATGCCGGTAGAAGCAGCGAGCTCGAAAGCCACGTAATACTGATTTTGGGCTGCTGTATCCAAGAGGATTTTTAATTGTTGTTCATTCCACACTTCAAACTTTGCCTTTTTCCCTTGGGGAAGATCGACTGACCTTGCTACGTTCCGGACAACCTCACCCCATGTCACGGCTCAATCTAAAGCATCCATAATGAT
>NZ_JAGGRD010000063.1:0-61606 GCF_018613005.1 Paenibacillus sp. ISL-20 | reverse complement strand
TAATGCTTTTTTTTTTTATCAAAACAAAAGACGCAATACGAGTTCCCTCTACGTCTGGTGGGCTCACCCGGCGCAGCCCCGCCGGAGGCGCGCGGTTCGCAGCGGGCGAATGCCCCGCTGCGGGAAGAGCGGCCGGCCCAGGCGAAGCCGGCCGCAAGCCAGGGCGCGCGCAAGGGAAGCGCGCCCACGCCGCCTCCCCCGCCGCCGCAGGCGCAGGGGGACGGCCAAGGCCGGCCCGAGGGAACCGGGCCGGCTCCGGAAGGAGGCTCCTCCATGGATCGCCTCCTCAAAGCCAAAAAACGCGGCACGCGCTGATGTGCCGCCTCAAGCTTCGGCCTAAGCTGTCTAATGTACAGCTTAGGCCGAAGCGTTTTCATTTGTCGAGTGAAGTAACTTTTTCCATACCGCCGATGTCATAAAATCGTTTAACGGATGTCAAATCGGGTTATAACCGGACTATTAAGGGAAATAATGCAAGGGGGATGTCGCTCTCCCTGACGGCCTTTACACAACTTTGACAATTACGTTATGGAAATGAAAGACGTGTGGTGATACAATAAGAGTCAAAATGATATTCTCAACATTCCTAACTGCTCTAATACCATGTGGATTGGGGCTGGAAGGACGTAAGAAGCCTTCATTTTCGAAGCTTACTATGGAAAAGATTTGAGGAGGACGAATCATGACAACTGAACATAACCAAACGATCGACAATCTGTCCATCGCAACGATCCGGACATTGGCGATCGACGCGATCGAAAAAGCCAACTCCGGTCATCCGGGCATGCCGATGGGGTCTGCACCTATGGGCTACCAACTGTTCGCGAAGACGATGAACCATAACCCGGACCAGCCGGCGTGGATTAACCGCGACCGTTTTGTCTTGTCTGCAGGACATGGCTCCATGCTGCTCTACAGTCTGCTTCACCTGAGCGGTTATGACTTGTCCATTGAGGATCTGAAGCAGTTCCGTCAATGGGGAAGCAAAACCCCGGGTCACCCGGAATTCGGCCACACGGCCGGCGTTGATGCAACGACAGGTCCGCTTGGACAAGGCGTGGCTATGGCTGTAGGTATGGCAATGGCTGAAGCTCATTTGGGCGCGACTTACAATAAAGACAGCTTCAATGTGGTTGATCACTATACGTATGCGATTTGCGGCGACGGTGACATGATGGAGGGCGTGGCTTCCGAGGCAGCTTCCCTGGCAGGTCATTTGAAGCTTGGCAAATTGATCATGTTGTACGATTCCAACGATATCTCCCTTGACGGCGAGCTCAGCCTGGCATTCTCCGAGAACGTAGCGAAGCGCTTCGATGCTTATGGCTGGCAAGTGCTGCGCGTAGAAGACGGTAACGATTTGCCTGCGGTCGAGAAAGCGATCGAGGAAGCGAAAGCCGATACGAACCGTCCGACGCTGATCGAAGTGAAGACCGTCATTGGTTATGGCAGCCCGAACAAACAAGGTAAAGGCGGCCATGGCGGTACGCACGGTTCTCCGCTTGGAGCTGATGAAGCGAAGCTGACCAAGGATTTCTATAATTGGGTATATGAAGAGGACTTCTATGTGCCTGAGGAAGTGCGCGAGCATTTCGGCAAAGTGAAAGAGCGCGGCATTGCGGCTTATCAAGCTTGGGTTGATCAGTTTGCTAAATACAAAGAGGTTTACCCGGAACTGGCAGCGCAATTCGAGCGCGGCGAATCCGGTGAACTGGCTGCAGGATGGGATAAAGACCTTCCGAAATACAGCGCGGATGACAAAGCGGTTTCCACTCGCGTGGCTTCCGGTAAAGCGCTGAACGGGTTGACTGCAGGCGTACCGCAGCTGCTCGGCGGATCGGCTGACCTGGAAAGCTCCACGATGACTCACTTGAACGACCTGGCCTCTTTCACAGCGAACAGCTACGAAGGCCGTAACGTGTACTATGGTGTACGTGAATTCGCAATGGCCGGTGCCATGAACGGTATCGCTCTCCATGGCGGATTGAAGATTTTCGGCGGTACGTTCTTCGTATTTACGGATTATCTGCGTCCGGCTGTACGTTTGGCTGCGATCATGAAGCTGCCGGTTACGTATGTGCTGACTCATGACAGCATCGCTGTCGGTGAAGACGGTCCTACGCATGAACCGATTGAACAATTGGCTTCCCTGCGCATTATTCCAGGCCTGACGGTGATCCGTCCTGCGGATGCCAACGAAACTTCCGCGGCATGGGCTTATGCGGTTGAGAACACCGACCGTCCGGTAGCTTTGGTGCTGACTCGTCAGAATCTGCCGATCCTTCCAGGCACGGTGGATCATGCACGTGAAGGCATCAAACGTGGCGCTTATGTTGTTGCCGATGCGAAGGATGGCAACGTGCAAGCTCAAATCATTGCAACGGGTTCTGAGGTTCAGCTTGCCGTTAAAGCGCAAGCAGCATTGGCCGAAGAAGGCATCGCCGTACGCGTCATCAGCATGCCGAGCTGGGATCTGTTCGACAGCCAGGATCAGGCATACAAAGATTCCGTGCTGCTTCCTGACGTAAAAGCCCGTCTGGCTATTGAAATGGCTCATCCGTTCGGCTGGGAGCGTTATGTCGGAGACAAAGGCGACATCCTAGGCATCAACACATTTGGCGCTTCGGCTCCTGGCGACCGCGTCATTGCCGAGTACGGATTTACCGTTGATAACGTGGTTAGCCGCGTAAAAGGCTTGCTGTAATCCAACGGATCTAACTCCATATTGATTTTCCGGCACCCGCATGATGCGGGTGCCGTCCATATATCAAGCCATACTTATGTTGGAGGAGGAGAGTTTGTCAATGTCACAATTTAAGAATGCTACCGTTACAAAGGCAGCCAACGTTTACTATGAGGGGAAGGTAACCAGCCGTACGGTGCTGCTGGACAGTGGCGAGAAGGTAACGCTCGGCATCATGCTTCCGGGAAGCTATGAATTCGGCACGGATGGCCCTGAGATTATGGAAATTTTGTCGGGCGATTTGCGTGTCCTGCTGCCCGGTGAGCAGGAGTGGTTAGAGATTCAAGGGGCCGCGACCTTTAACGTTCCGGGCAATTCAAGCTTTAAGCTGGAAATCCGCACCGTTACGGATTATTGCTGCTCTTATCCGACCATGTAATAAATTAAATGCTGCATGTGATTTCGTGTCCGTAAATGCACAACAAAAAGGCTCAAAGCCGTTGGCTTTGAACCCTTATTGTCAATGCCGGATATCAACGCATGCCGTTAACGGTGGTTGTTATAATGGACTCATTCTTCCGGAATCGGCACGATCTCGCCTTTGTAGCCTGGTGAGTGGTTATCAAGCTCTACGTATCCTTCGCCCCATTCCTTGCCGCGGTCGAGCAGTCGGTAGCTGGTGACGCCGGAAGGATAACGGAATGCGAATTCGGCTACAGTCCAGTTCCTGGCATCCGGCTGCTTACCGATCTCTGCTTGAATCGGGGGCAGGAAGAACAGGTTCTGATTCGCAGCCGCTTTGGCGGAGTAGTCCAGCTTGCCTTGCCATTTCAAGTATTTGACGCCACCCTGGATCTCGTAATATTCAGCGATGTCGTTATCGACCAGGAAGAAGCGATTGGAGTTGCCTTTTGGAAAATAATAATTCACGCCTTGCATTTCCACAGGGAGCATTTCCAGCTCAGGTTTCTGCTGGGATGAATAAGGCAGCTTGGCTGCAGCATTCCGGGCGGTGGCCAGATCGGAGCTCTTTAAGTCAGCAAGCATAACGGCATCTGCTTTATTGATATAAGCCGTCTTTAGAGAACCATTCCAGTCGATGTCGGCATCAAAAGCTTGGGCTACGGCCCTCAGGGGAATCATGGTCTTGCCTTTATGGAGCAGCGGGGCTGCAGGCAGCGTCTTCTGAACTCCGTTCACTTCCATGCGGGTGCTACCCGCCGTGAGAATCACCGTTCGGTGGTCACCCTGAATCGTTACCTGTTTCTTGCTGTTGTCGTACTTCATGACATAGTTACCCAGAGGCTTGAGATCGGTTAGGGTAACAAAGGTGGAGCCCTGCTTAATCAGCACTTCACCGCTCGCGGTCACATTGTTAATCGAAGCGGTTGGTTTGGCTGCAGCAGAAGCCGGTGATACAGCTGTTACCGAAGATAGTACAGTGGTTAATAGGGCAGCGGCTGTCACTGCTTTTAAACCTTTGGTCCATTTCATGTTGTATTTCCTCCCTTCGCATAGTAGACGAAATGAAATGCAAAAAGTTTCTTCTGGAAGTAAAATCATGAGAAGACCAAAAAAACTGGCTCCTTCTCCTGGTCCGGTTGATCCGGAACCAGTATAAAGGAGGCCAGTGTAAGGTAAAGCATGGCTTAGCTGGTATTATGGCTGCTGTTCGCCGATTTTCTGGCCGATCCAGGCTTCATAGCATTTCACTACAGCGGAAAGATCTTCTTCGCCATAGCCTTCGCTGGCACCGGTTTGAAACAGGCTCTTCGCCAGATTCAGCATAGGGGAAGGCATTCCGATGCCATCGGTGAGTGAAGAGGCCAGCTTAAGGTCCTTGAGCATGAGCGCAAGCGAGAACTGGTTGCTGAAATCGCCCTCGATGATTTTGCGTCCCTTCAGCTCTGCCGCTTTGCTGCCAGCTGATCCCAGCTGCACGAGCTCCAGGAAGTTGTCAGCGGGAATGCCTGACTTCGCGGCGATGGCGAAGCCTTCGGCAAGCGCCAGATTGTTAATGCCCACAATGGTATTATGCGCAAGCTTCGCGACAGCGCCGCTTCCGTTAGGTCCCATGTGGATGACTTTTTTGCCCAGGGTGTCAAATACGTCTGCATGGGCTTCGATGACCGCGGCATCGCCGCCAACCATGAAGACCAAGGTTCCATCAATCGCTGCAGGCTTGCTGCCGGTTACCGGGGCATCCAGGAAGGAAGCGCCGAGACCGGATACGGCGGAAGCAATTTCCTTGACAAGGCTCTCGGAGATCGTACTGCAGTCAATGACGGTCATCCCGCTCTTCAGGGAGCCAAGCAGACCGTTCTCTCCGTAGAATACATCGCGGATGGATTGGTCGTTGCTTACCATGGTAATAACAAGATCTTGTCCTTCAGCCGCTTCACGAGGCGTCTCCGCAATGGAGGCTCCCTGTTCGGCGAGCGGACGGCATTTTTCATGGGTGCGGTTATACACGGTCACATCGTAATCCTGCTTCAGCAGATTGGAGGCCATGGGAGCGCCCATGGTGCCCAGTCCAATAAACCCGATTTTTTTCATAGCTATATCACCTTCGATTATGGATTCCTGATCCACTCTATCTTAGCATGGGTTCCTGAAACGAAGCCAGCGTTTGTGAGGAATGGAAGCGGTAAGGTGATCCGCGCATGAAGAATAGATGACAGTTGGCCCGTGAAACTTGCGGTCTTTATTAAATTAAAGTATCCTATTTCTAAATTCACAGGAGGTTTAAGGCATGTCTAAAAAAATCAAGTTTGATTACAGTAAAGCATTGACTTTTGTCAATCAGCACGAAGTTGATTATTTCGCAGAGCCGATCCGCACAGCTCATGAACAGTTACATAACGGTACGGGAGCCGGCTCCGATTATCTGGGTTGGATCGACCTGCCGACGCAGTATGATAAAGAAGAATTCTCGCGCATCCAGAAAGCGGCTGCCAAAATTCAAAGCGATTCGGACGTTCTGATCGTTATCGGAATCGGAGGTTCCTACCTCGGGGCACGCGCTGCCATCGAAATGCTGTCGCATTCGTTCTATAATGAGCTGTCGAAGGACCAGCGCAAGACACCGGAAATCTACTTTGCGGGTAACAACATCAGCTCCACTTATGTGACTCACCTGCTTCAATTGATTGAAGGCAAAGACTTCTCTGTCAACGTCATCTCCAAATCCGGCACAACGACAGAGCCGGCTATCGCATTCCGTATTTTCCGTGCGGAGCTAGAGAAGAAATACGGCAAGGAAGAAGCTCGCAAGCGTATTTACGCTACAACGGATCAAGAGAAGGGCGCTCTCAAGAAGCTGGCTACCGAGGAAGGCTACGAGTCCTTTATCATCCCTGACGATGTGGGCGGACGTTATTCCGTGCTGACTGCGGTCGGTCTGCTTCCGATTGCTACGGCAGGCATCAACATTGAAGAAATGATGCAGGGCGCGGCTGACGCATCCAAGGAATACAGCAGCCCGAACGTAGCCGAGAACGAGGCTTACCAATATGCGGCGGTTCGTAATGCGCTTTACCGTAAAGGCAAAGGCATCGAGATCCTCGTGAACTACGAGCCTTCCCTGCATTTTGTATCGGAATGGTGGAAGCAGCTATATGGCGAGAGCGAAGGCAAGGATTACAAGGGCATCTATCCGGCTTCCGTCGATTTCTCTACCGATCTGCACTCCATGGGTCAATTTATCCAGGAAGGCAGCCGCAACATCTTCGAAACGGTCATTCAGGTTGAGAACGTATCCGAGCATATTACGATTGAATCGGATCCGGACGATCTGGACGGATTGAACTTCCTGACCGGGAAAACATTGGATTTTGTCAACAAAAAGGCCTTCCAAGGCACCATGCTGGCTCATACAGACGGACAAGTTCCGAATTTGATTGTGACAATTCCAGATTTCACTCCCTATTCGTTCGGATATCTGGTATACTTTTTCGAAAAGGCCTGCGGTATCAGCGGCTATCTGTTGGGTGTCAACCCGTTTGACCAACCGGGCGTAGAGGCGTACAAGAAAAATATGTTCGCATTGCTCGGCAAACCTGGGTATGAGAAAGAGAAGGCCGAATTGGAAGCTAGACTTTCCGAATAACCTGACACTTTCATTGGATTAGACGTAAGACGCTGAAGGAAGCAGTCCGCTGGCATATCGTTGCCGTGGACTGCTTTCTTGGCAATATAGAGGTGGTTGTAGTTTCATGCTGGATCGTTACAAAACGGTACGTCAGGCGGGCTCCAAAGAGATTGTCATCAAGAAATCGCGTTTCATCGGGCATGTGATGCCGGTTGAAACGGAAGAGGAAGCCGTCGCTTTTATTGAAGAGATCAAGAAAAAACATTGGAATGCTACGCATAATTGTTCCGCTTATATGATCGGCGAGCGGGATGAGATTCAGAAGCAATCGGATGACGGGGAACCGAGCGGAACGGCGGGTAAGCCGATTCTCGAGGTGATCCGCAATCAGGGGCGGAAGAATGTAGCCATTGTGGTCACGCGTTATTTTGGCGGCATTATGCTGGGTGCGGGCGGATTGATCCGGGCGTACACCGACGGAGCCGTAGCTGCGATTGAGTCAGGCGAACCGATTACAAGGGTTCTGCATCGGGAGATTTTCGTGGAGCTGGATTATACCTGGCTGGGTAAGGTGGAGAACGAGCTTCGTAACCGGGGCGTTCGAATGGGAGAGACAAACTTTGCCGACACGGTAACCTTGACCTGCTTGCCGCTCGATGGTGATGCGGAGAGCTTTATGACTTGGATGGTGGATTTGACACAGGGGCAGTCCTTGATCACGGAGGGAGAGCGGCTTTATTTTATTGAAGGGGAATAAAATAATATGGCAAGAAGAGCTGTAGAACGCGAGTTGTCGAGAGAGCGGATACTGGAAGCAGCCAGGCATTTGTTCATAACCAAAGGATACAGGGCCATATCGATGCGAAGCATCGGGCAGCATCTGGGTTATAGCCATGGCTCCTTGTATTATCATTTTAAGGAAAAGGCGGAGCTTTTCTACGCCATTGTCATGAAGGACTTTAATGATCTAAATGATTTGCTGTTGGAAATCTCGGGAAAGCCTCCCTGTGACGGGGTATCGAAGCTGGAGCAGCTGATGCTGGAATTTGTTCGTTTCGGTCTGGATAATCCTTACCAGTACGAAATCATGTTCATGATTCGGGACGAAGAGCTGCTGTCCTACTGTCGCTCTGAGCAGGGACGCTGTTTTGAAATGTTTGCTATGCTGGTCCGTCAGTATTTGCTTGAGGAGAATTACAGTGAGGAAGAACGGCGAACCGTTCCGCTGACTTTGTTTTTGTCGCTGCATGGATTTATATCGTATTATATTCAGGACAGAATTGGTTTTGATGAGATTAAACCAGCCGCTCTTACCCATATCAAAGTGTTATGCCGGAGTCTGTACAGCAGGGTCTGATTTTGAAATGTTGCCAAGACGTGTAGTTTGATACTTCAATCCGTTACAACGATCTAGCGTTGAAACGTCAATCACCTAATGAATAAAACACAGACAGGTCCACGCCCCCTAGCATGTGCCTGTCTGCTTTTTGTGTTGTTATACATGTGCTGGCGTCAACATAAAATCTTATTTAAGGGATCATCCTTCCATGATCTTCACATGATATTGGCGCTGCCTCGGACCATCAAATTCACAGAAATAAATGCCCTGCCAACGTCCGAGAAGCAGGTGCCCGTTCTGAATGATCACGGTCTGGGAAGGGCCGCAGGTGATCGATTTCAGGTGGGAAGCGGTGTTGCCCTCCGCATGGCGATACTTGGGATGATTCCATGGATAGACTTCATCCAGCGACATCAGGACGTCCCGTTTCACATCAGGATCCGCATTCTCATTGATGGCAACCCCCGCCGTCGTATGCGGGCAATAGAT
This sequence comes from Paenibacillus sp. ISL-20, assembly GCF_018613005.1. Classification (NCBI taxonomy): domain Bacteria; kingdom Bacillati; phylum Bacillota; class Bacilli; order Caryophanales; family Paenibacillaceae; genus Paenibacillus; species Paenibacillus sp. ISL-20. The sequence continues at coordinate 53,005 of NZ_JAGGRD010000063.1, read as the reverse complement.
CAGCACCGTTCCCTGCTGGACCCCGCTTTGTTTCACGTAGGAGTGGATCTCCCTTGTAATATCCCTCATCTCATCGCGGCCTTGCGTATCTAATTCACCGGTATACAGCATGTACAATACCTCCTCATTTTTTAAGAGATAAGAAAGTATAAACATCCGAGGCTTAGCATCCTTATCTCGCAAGAAAAACTTCCGCTAAATACGGTCTGTCTACTGAGAAAGTACGTCGATAGACGTTTTTCTTACCATTTCTATTATTTTACCCGATAAAGTGCAAAAGATGGATTGACGATGGGATTCAGCTTTTGGTAAAGTATGTGTAAAGAAAACCAAGTATACAAATAGGAAATATAAAGATGGTTTGTGAAAGTGTCGACCGGGATGCCATCCGGAGGCGGGAGGGATACGATATGACAACATGGATTCGTCATAAAGGTTGGACTTGGGGTTTTCGAAGTACCGTACTGCTTTATTTTCTTGCCTTGATCGTACTGCCGATCTTTGGGGTATATGTGCAATCATTCTCTGCAGGATGGAGTCATTTTACGGAGAGCATTATGGATCCGATAGCGTGGAAGGCTGTGCTGCTTACCATCAAGCTGGGCGTCATCTCTACTTTCATCAACGTGCTTATCGGAACGATGATTGCATGGGTGCTCATACGTTATAAGTTTCCGGGAAGGACGCTGCTGAACAGTCTGGTCGACCTGCCCTTTGCGCTGCCGACAGCCGTAGGCGGTCTGATGATATTGCTGCTGCTGGGCCCCGGGAGCTTTCTCGGTGGCATGGCAGAGAAATTGGGTTTTGAAATTGTGTTCCACCAGCCCGCGATTGTGATAGCGATGATGTTTGTCACGTTTCCGTTTGTCATCCGGGCGGTTCAGCCGCTGCTGGAGGAGCTCGACCCGCTGGAGGAAGAAGCGGCATATACGATGGGAGCTTCCAGGACGAGAACCTTTTTTAAAGTCATCCTGCCGTCGATGCTCCCAGGGATTATAAGCGGAGGCATGCTGGCATTCTCAAGAGCATTGGCCGAATTCGGGGCCGTTGTCTTGGTGGCCGGCAACATTCCGGGAAGAACGCTGATTGCATCGGTTTTTATTTTTGGTGAGGTCGAGAGCGATAATCCCGCGGGGGCAGCTGCCGTATCTATTCTGCTTCTTACCCTCTCTTTCATCATCCTCTGGGTGATCAATGCCGTACAGCAGAGGGGGAGACGAGTTTGAGACGTTTGTGGATCGGACTTACGTATGCCGTATTTATCATTCTGCTAATCATCCCCCTGTCCCGAATTGCGATCGGTGCGTTTGATAAAGGGCTGAATGGGTTTGCTGAAGGTCTGTTCAGGCCGGAAGCCCTGCATGCCCTGATGATGACGGGGCTTATTGTGGTATTCGTTACGTTCTTTAATACGTTATTTGGCATCATGATGGCGTTGTACCTGGTACGGGCGAATTGGCTTAGCCGCAGGATCAAAGGCATTCTGAACAGCATTGTCGATCTGCCTTATGCGGTATCGCCGGTCATTGGCGGTTTGATGATTGTCCTGCTGCTCGGACCTGACAGCATCATGGGCGGTTTTTTTGAAGGGATCGGGTTTAAGGTGGTGTATGCTTTCCCAGGCATGGTGATCGCGACACTCTTCGTCACGTTTCCGCTCATGGTTCGCGAGGTCATGCCTGTCCTGCAGGAAATTGGGAATGATCAGGAACAAGCGGCAGCGACGCTAGGGGCTTACGGATGGACAACGTTCCGAAAGGTAACATGGCCTTCTATCCGATGGGCTGTCGTATATGGCCTGGTGCTCACGGTAGCCCGTTCATTGGGCGAGTTCGGTGCAGTGCTGGTGGTGTCCGGCAATATCATGAACAAAACTCAGACGGCGACGACGCTTGTATACCAGGATGTGGAGAATTTTAACGTGGCTGCGGCGAATGGCGTCGCATTGGTATTGGCTGCCTTCTCGGTAGGACTCTTGCTGCTGATGGAATGGGCCAAAAAAAGAAAGGATGTGCATTGATATGCATGTGGAAGTTCGCGATCTGAACAAGCATTTCGGTACGTTTCATGCCGTCAAGGATGTCAGCTTCGAGATTGAGAAGGGACATCTGATTGGACTTCTGGGGCCCAGCGGAGGCGGTAAAACCTCTATCCTGCGCATGCTGGCGGGGCTTGAGAATCCGGACTCCGGGCAAATCTCCTTTCATGGCCAAGTGGTCAATGATCTGCCGCCGCAGGAGCGCGGAATCGGCTTTGTGTTCCAGAACTATGCCTTGTTTAAACATATGACCGTGTTTGATAACATCGCTTTCGGCTTGAAGGTGAAGAAGACTCCCAAAGCCATCATCAAGGACCGGGTGATGGAATTGGTGGAGCTGACCGGTTTAACAGGTTTCGAGAGCCGCTATCCGCACCAGTTATCCGGTGGACAGCGTCAGCGTGTAGCCTTTGCCAGAGCGCTGGCGCCCGAACCGCAGCTGCTCTTATTGGATGAACCGTTCGCTGCCATCGATGCGAAGATCCGTCAGGAGCTGCGCTCCTGGCTTCGTGAGCTGATCGAACGGGTCGGCATTACGTCGATTTTTGTTACACATGACCAGGATGAGGCGATTGAAGTCGCGGACGAAATTATGATTATTAATCAGGGGCGCGTTGAGCAGAAGGGAACGCCTTGGGATATTTACAAGGAGCCGAAGACGCCGTTCGTTGCTTCGTTCATAGGTGAGTCCACCGTGATTTCGAGCGCAGCCGAGCTGAAGGGATTTGAGGCAGCGTCTAACAAGAATGCGACGCGTGCGCTGATTCGCCCGGAATATATCGAGATTGGAAGCAAGCATGATTTCAGCGTGCTGTCCGCAACGGAGACGGGGATCGTCCGTCATCTGCATTTCCGCGGCAGCGAATGGCTGGTGGAGGTAGAGGTTAAGGGACATAAGCTGATCACCTATCGTTCACTGGAGAAGGAAACGCTGCATCCGGGTCAAGAGGTCCGCGTCCTCGTTCACCGGGCTTACCTCTTTAATGAGGATCACAGCTGGATCGAGGAGAATCGACTGAAGGTCGACCCGATGCCAATTATGATCTGATGGTTCTAAATATCCGAAGGGAAGTGGATTCATTCATGCGGATCTTGAATATGAAACGCACCTCATTCCTGCTGGTTGGCATGGCCCTTCTCTTCAGTTTTGTTATGGCAGGATGCGCGAGTGACCCGCCCGATAGCGAAGTAGTAATAACCCCAGCCGGAGAGAGAACGATCGTTCTGGGCGCGTATAGCGTGGCCAGGGATGCCCTGTCCGAGATCATCCCTGCTTTTCAAGCGCAGTGGAAGGAACAGACGGGAGAAACGATTCGGTTTCAGGAATCCTACGAGGCTTCCGGAACTCAAGCTCGTGCCATCACGGGCGGATTTGAGGCCGACGTCACGCTGCTTGCCATGGAAGGGGATGTCGACAAGCTGGTCAGGGCAGGTCTTGTGGACCCGGAATGGAAATCCCAGCCGTATAACGGCATGGTGACACGATCGATTGTCGTTCTCGGCACGCGCGAGGGAAATCCGAAAGGGATACGGGATTTCGACGATCTGACCCGATCGGACGTCAAGGTGCTGTATCCGAACCCGAAGACCTCGGGCGGCGCCCAGTGGGACATTAACGCGATCTACGGCGCGGGGCTGAAACAATCCGAAGAGAACGGAAAGCGTGATCCTGCCCAAGCGAAAGCTTTCCTTGAAGCGGTTCACCGCAATGTGGAGTCGCTCGATAAAAGCGGGCGGGCTTCCATGGCGGCTTTTGAATACGGGGTCGGAGATGTGATCGTAACGTATGAGAACGAGCTGCTTGCCCGGATTGCCCAAGGCGTCCAGTATGATATCGTTGTGCCGCAGCATACGATGCTGATCGAGAATCCGGCTGCTGTCGTCAAACGTTTTGCTGAAAAGCACGGCACTCAGGATGTGTCGACCGCTTTTGTGGAGTACTTGCGCACACCGGAGGCGCAGAACATCTTCGTGAAATATGGGTTCCGTCCGGTTGAAGAATCGGTGTTTGAACAGACGAAGGATCGGTTTTTCAACCCGCCGGGGCTATTTGATATCGAGTATCTGGGTGGATGGGATGAGGTGCGCGAGACGCTGTATTCCAAGCGTGGAGTCTGGTATCAGGTGCTGGCCGGGCTATGATGCTTGATGGCAAACGGGGCGATTGGATGGGTTCATGAGGGATAGTTGTGTGTGGGTTGCGTTTCGTAAATGACCGTCGATCAAAAAAAGAGAGAAAGCGAGCCGTCCAGGATCTCCTGGCCGGCTCGCTTTATTGGTATTTATAGAACATTAGCAATCGTCTGAATGACGCCTCGTGTGCTGCAAGGATGCCACGTATACGGATTATACCGTGCAATCTTGCTCTATACGCGTGCTTTCCGAGCTTCCCATTCTTCGCGCAGAATGCCCATGCGAATGGAATCGTAGTAGACGCCCGCGTAATATCTGCACTTCCGCATGCGGCCTTCGAGTTGCATGCCGACCTTCTCCGCGCAGCGCATCATTCTCGGATTGCCGGACCAGGTGGTGATGCCGACACGGGCAATGGTGAGATTTTGAAACAGGCATTCAATCCACAGCGACAGCGCTTCGGTACCGTAGCCACCGCTCCAATGGCTCGGATCGTATATCAGGATTCCGGCTTCCAGCCAGCGTGAGGCTTCATGCTCCCAATAAAACGTGACGATGCCAATCGTCTTTCCCTCGGCTTCGATGAGCAGGTCATTCGGAAATTGATCGGTTTCGAAGTCGGCGTTCCACTGCGTTTCAAAAATTTCATAGGAAATCGGCTTGAGAGGGAAATAAGGAGCGTCGTATTTTTTCCATTCCGGATTCTTGGTGCCATAGATCAGATTATATAAAACCGGGGTATCCTCGGGTTTCCTGGATCTTAGCGTCACTTTGCTTCCTTCAAGGCGGATTTTTTGCATATGTAGAAATTCCTTTCGCTCTGTATTCTGTATACGCTGAAGTACGGTGCTGATTCCTCTACATTGTAACGGTGATGAAGTTGATTGCCAACTAAATTTGGATAAATGATCCTTTATATGAAACATTAGGTGACGTTATTCCGTCAATAGCAGATAGACAAAGAATCTGACATTGAAGGGGGACAAGGTTATGCGAAAAATAAAGATACTCACAGGCCTGTGCTTGCTTATTGGGCTTACCGCTTGCGCTCCGGGCAGCGAGATCCAATCGGGGGAACCGCAAGGCATTGAGCATAAGCAGCCCAAAGTGAAGGAATTGTCGGCTCAGGAACGCAAGGAGGTGTTGACCAAGATTGATACCGGCATGGTGGAAGCGCAGAATGATTTTGGCTTACGACTGCATCAAGCGTTATCGAATAACCCTGAGTACCCGAACGGTAATCTGATTATTTCTCCGTACAGCATTACGCAAGCTTTGGCACTGGCCTATAACGGGACAGCAGGCGGTACGGCCGCCGAGATGTCCGACGTACTTGGATGGAAGGGCATGAGTGTGGCCGATATCAACGGCGGGAACCGCCAGCTGCGATCATTGCTGGAGAACGGAGGAGGCGTCGTGCTGAATGTGGCGAATTCCGTGTGGCACCGGCCAGGTCTTAAGCTGAAGGAGGCCTATGTGGAAGCCGTAAAGGACAGTTATGGCGCGGAGGTCAGGGAGACCGACCTTAAGCAGGAGGAAGCGATGAATGAGATTAACCAGTGGGTTAATGACAAGACCAGCGGCATGATCCCTTCGATATATAATGAGCCGCCAGGCGGTGTTGCGGTCCTGATCAATGCCATTTATTTCAATGGAGGATGGACGGATGAATTTGATCCGGCGAATACCGTGGATGAAGAATTCACGCTATCTGACGGCACCACTCAAAAAGTCCCGATGATGAAGCGTGAAGGACGATATAGCTATAAAGAAGGGAAGTCCTGGCAGGCCATCCGCATTCCTTATGGAGATGGCCGCATGCATATGCTGGTCATCCTGCCGAAGGAATCCTCATCAATGGATAAGCTGCATCGGCAGCTGTGGAAGGATGCGTCCGTCTGGAAAGGCGATTACTCGTACGAGACGGTTCAGCTCGCTCTCCCCAAGTTCAAGGCGGAGCAGAGCTTCGAGCTTCCGGATGCCCTTAAGAGCCTTGGCATGGTCAAAGCGTTCGATACCGCCGAGGCTGATTTTAGCGAAATGGCCGAACAAGGGGATGGATTTTGGATCGATCATGTCACACACCGGACAATTGTCGATGTCAGCGAAAAAGGGACAGAGGCTGCAGCTGTGACAGCGGTGGGAATAACGGAAAGCGCCGAACCTACCGAGCCGATCGTCATGAATGTCGACCGCCCTTTTTTCTTTGCCATTGAAGATCGGGACACGGGTGCATGGTTATTTATGGGGTCTGTTTTGAAACCGTAGCATATACTATACCAACATGCGCCTGCTATAATTTTCACCCAAAAATAGGCAACTTTGTTATAATGGTCGAATAAGACTAAAATGTATAACAAAGGGAGAATAGGATGTGCCTATGACCATACCGAAGCCGAATTTATTCATAGGTTCTTCCAGAGAGGCCATCAAGTATGCAAGGGCGATCCACGAACAGATCAAACGATCCGCTCAAGTGACACCTTGGTACGGCGGAACGTTCGGGGCGAACATGTATACGATGGAAGCTTTGGAGAAACAGCTGGCGTCCAGTGATTTTGGTGTGTTCGTCTTTTCTCCGGATGATGTCGCACTCATTCGAGGCAAGCATGTATTTGTTACCCGCGACAACACGTTGTTCGAGATGGGGCTGTATTGGGGAAGGCTCGGACGGCGAAGGGTGTACTGCATCATCCCGGATCAGGTGGAGGCAGACAGCAGCTCCGTTCAAGACGTTATCGTTAAGGATTACCATCTACTCTCCGACCTGCAGGGCTTAACGCTGCTCGAATACGAACTGCGAAGCGATGACGATTACAAATCAGCGGTCGATGTCGCTTGCGGGCATATTCTGAGTGCGATCGAAACCGAAGGGTTCTACAACAACCCGAGCACCGTGATTGAGCAGAAGGATGCAGAGCTGAGGCGCAAGCAAAGCGTGCTGCATTTTTTCTGGGAATATAACCGAAATGTGCATGTAATTGATGAAGCGGAAAAATATCATGCACTGAGTGAAGCTGTCCGAAACTCCTTGCTCCCACCGGCTGCAGGGGATTTCAGGGTGACCGGCGCTGCGTTCTGGGGCCGAAGAGATGAAGGCATTGCCCAAATTGGGGGTAATGTAGGTAGAGGACGGTATTTCCCGTTCGATGGGAATAAGGAACATTCGCCAAGTAACCAGTCGATTTACGTGATAGATGTCTATAATAGTGGAAAATGGGCATTTTATCACGAAGAGGAAGTTGCGCAGGTGTATGTGTTCTGCTATCCTTTAGGTGTAAATCATGTATTGTCCGTGCATTTTACGGGACATGAGATTCTTACGGATGAAGATCTCGCGGAGGTTGTAGAACAGAATCGTGAGCTGCTTCGTACCATCAGGCATTTAGTTGGAGGGGATTCGTCGTGAGCAGGAATGAGAAGAAGAGAACGTCAGGTCATCCGCAGGGGTCCGCCAATAGCAGCAGCTGGGTGGTTCGGGGACCCGTACCGATGATGAGTACGCTGAAATCCCGGAAGCGCTCGGTTAGACGCCCAAGCAAGAATAGTGTATATGTTGGTCCTTCCGTGGAAGGTGTAGATAAGAAGTACGTCAAGGTCATCAGCGGAGCTGTTGACGATAATAAGCCCTCTTTTGCTTAGTGAATGGCTATGATACCGTATCTTTAGGCAGGAATGACGAAAGACCGTTCGGGATGATCCGGGCGGTCTTTGTTTTTTCTCCGTGCGCTTATACAATATAGGGACAAGGTTTGCGTAACCAAGAACGAATCGATAAACACAAATGGGGGATGTCATGTGAGCGGGGATACATTGACTTTTTTGGGAACGGGAGATGCCATGGGCGTTCCGCGGGTATATTGCGATTGTGAGGTATGCACGGAAGCTCGGAAAACGGGAATCAATCGGCGTTTGCGCTCTGCCGTGATGGTGGGGTGCGAAGAAACGACTTTCATGATCGATTGCGGCCCGGATTGGCGCTCTATGATGGAGGGGCTGGGAAAGCGGAAGATGAGTGATATGCTGATTACGCACGCCCATTTTGATCATATCGGCGGTCTTCCGGAATGGAGTGATGCCTGCAGATGGCAGAGGGAAAAAGGTCGGTTACACGCCCCTGCCGAGGTGCTGGAGCAGATTGTACGCCAGTATCCATGGCTTCCGCGCCAGATGGAGATGACGGCTGTGGACGATGGGATGACGCTTGGCGGCTGGGAGATTTCCTGCTGGAAGGTAAACCATGGACAGAACGGGTACTCCTACGCGTACCGGTTCCAGAAGGAAGGGTACACATGGGTATACAATTCAGACTCGATTAATCTGAGCCCTGCCGAAAAGGAACCGCTGAAGGGCGTGGATCTCCTGGTGCTGGGAACGAGCTTTGTTCATGAAACCGCCAAATTCGAGACGCGCTCCGTTTATGACATGAAGGAAGCGGCAGAGCTGCTCGCCGAGGTGAAGCCTCGCCAAACGGTGTATACCCATATGTCGCACGACGTCGACGTTCGGAATGAGCTGCCTCTTCCAGAGGGAGTCCGTGTGGCGATGGCGGGGATGACAGTAAAGCTGAGCAAGTGAAGAAAATTATGAGTTCTTGTGACTAGGAGTGCAAAAATGTAGCGGAAGCGATTTCGCAGCCCAGTGGGATGCCTTACACAGGTTTGAAGGCGCCGCTCTCTTACACAGACCTGGCTATGCCGTATCGATCAGGGTACAGCAGCTTGAAGCCGGCGTGTTGGTACAGCTTGATTCCGGGCACGTCCGTGATGACGGTGACCTCGGCTCCGCTTGGTGCTATTTTTTTCAGGCGAGCCAGCAGTTCGGACACGATCGTATCTTCAAGCCCTTGATCCCGATAGGAGGCCGCAACCATAATATCCACCAGTTGAAAATAGAAAGCGCCGTCGCCTACGACCCTTCCCATCCCGATCAGCCGGTCATGGCCGTCTCTGGCCAGAAGGGACAGCACACTGCGGTTTAGCGCTGTCTCTATGACCGAAATCTCAACCTCAGGCAGTCCTGCATCTACTCTTAGGTCCATGTATTCTTGATTCTGTGGAACATCCTCGGTTATGTGTACGTTCATCATAATCAGCCTCCGACTGTTAAGATAAGTTCAACTTGCCTCTACACCACTCAATATACAACATTGATGCAAGTGAGAAGATGTCTTGCAGCGAATCCAACCAAGCCGAGGGTGTTATCCCGCAAGCCTTCTCATAGCACTTTAATGTTTTAATTTAAGGTTTGCCAATGGCTTGCGATTCTGGTAAAGTAGGTTCTCAATCGTGATTGGGGAGGGAACGGCATGCATTACTACAAGCCGAAAGATATCGCCAAAGAGCTGCACATCAGCACGAGCGCTTTAAGGCATTATGAATCTTGGGGAGTGGTACCCCCTCCTGCCCGGAACGAGAAAGGCTATCGTTTATACACGCAAATGCATATGGCCTACTTCCGTTGTCTGCGTGCCATGTTTCCGGGCTTTGGTTACGCGGTGACTTATGATGTGATTGGCCACATTCAGAAGAGGGAGATGGATGAAGCTCTATGGGTCGTGAATGGAGAGCAGGTCAAACTGTTGCAGGAAAAAAACATTGCAGATGAGACGCTTGCCTTGCTTGAGAATCCCGAACTTAATATCATCAAGGACAAAAAGCTCAAAGCCCATATGACGATCGGCGAGGTCGCCGAGCTGACCAAGGTGGAGTCGTCCGCCATCCGTCATTGGGAGAAGGAAGGTTTGATCACCCCGGATCGAAACCCCGAGAATGGATATCGGCTGTACACCCCGTCGCAAGTCAGGCAGATTTTACTGATTCGCTCGCTAAGGCGGACCGTATATTACTTGGAGAGTATCAAGGAGATTATTCTGGCCGTGGAGCATCAGAGCATTGAGCACGCCCAAAAAATGGTTCGCGAAGCGTTATCCGTCATTCATAAGCGGAATCTGCAGCAATTCAACGGCATTCATAAATTGATGGAGCTGTGCATGGAGGTAGGCCTGCTGGAGTTTAATGATGCGGCACTTCTGAAGCCGATTCTAACGTTTAACCCGGACCGGGAATAACGGACAGGCGCAAGGCCTTTGCGACACCCCAGGTGACCGGTTAGGGAACGCAATGGCTGCGTTTTTTATGGACACAAACAAGCCCCCATGGATATCATGGAGGCTTGTTTGTGTAGATCTATTTGTCCCGTATATTAACCTTGGTTGAGCACGAATTTTTCAATGACATGCTTCACGCCGTCCTCGTTATTCCCGAGCGTAACGTAATCGGCAATCGCTTTAAGCGGCTCGATCGCATTGCCCATGGCGACGCCTAGACCGGCGGCTTCCAGCATCTCGTGATCGTTCCAGGAGTCGCCGACAGCGATGGTTTCCTTGAGATCGCAGCCGAAATGATCCGCAAGGAAGGTGAGGGCATGTCCCTTAGTGCCTTCCTTATGCATGAACTCCAGAAAATGCGGTTTGGATTTGGTAATATGCATGTCATCGCCCAGCAACTCACGGAATACAGGGATCAGTTCATCCAGATAGTCGGGATCGTCAATGATGAGCATTTTCGGGGTCTGTTTCTGAACCATCTTCATAAAATCAGGCTCGATATAATACGGCGTCCGGTTCAGGGCGCAGTAATCGATCAGCTTCTGATTCTCTTCACGGGCATACAGCTTGTCATCGATGTAGGTTTGCAGATGGAGATTGTGCTCTACGCAGTATTCATACAGCTTCACGGCTGCATCGACGGGTACGAAGCGTTCGTAGAGAACCTTCTCGTCGAGCAGATTTTTAATTAAGGCACCCTGGTAGGTGATAATGGGAACATTGAGTCCGGTTTGACGCGCAATTGCTTGAGCAGACGCATAGGCACGTCCGGTTGCCAGTGTCACAACGACACCGTGGGCTACGGCTTGCTCAAGCGCCTGCTGGACGCCGGGGGTTACTTCCTTATCGTCATTGATCAAGGTGTCATCAATGTCGATGGCCATCAATTTGTAAGTTGTCATGGGTATCTCTCCTTTGGATTCTGTCTCTGTCTTTAACTCTATTGTACCTTCTGTGGCGCAGACTTCAATTCCGCAATCACCATTCCCGCCAAAATGCACAGACAACCGATGCCGCCGATGAGCGTAAGCAGTTCTTCCGCGAACAGGATTCCGGTCAGCGCGGCGAATACCGGCTCCGTTGCATAGATGATGGCCACCCTGGATGGCGTCGTGTATTTTTGACAGACGGTTTGGATCCAGAAGGCGAATGCGCTGGTAGGTCCGATGGATATAGCCAGCGCCCACAGCACGTTCGGCTGGGTCAGTTTCTCCGTCAGGTCGGTCATATTGTCGACATGTTCGGTCAGTGCAGATGCCGCTAAGCTAAATACTCCCACGACAGCCATCTGGAGCGCCGCCAGCAGCAAAGCAGGGTATCGACCGGCATAAACGCCCGTATAACCAATATGGAGCGCAAAACCGATGGCGCAAACGAATACGAGCAAATCCCCCTTATTCAAGCTCATGCCGGAACCGGTGAAGGTAAGCAGATACAGACCCGCTGCCGCAAGCAAGGCACTGATCCAGGTGAATCTGGAGATGGAGTGCTTTAACTGGGCATAGGATATGAAAGGGACCAGCACGACGGACAAGCCGGTAATAAAGCCTGTATTGGACGTGGTTGTGTACAGAAGGCCCGCGGTTTGAAAGGCATACCCTATAAATAAAAAAAGACCTAGCAGGCAAGCATGCAGCAGCATTTTGCCGGATATTAGCTTCCACTGGCTCCGGTAAAAGAGGGTGATGATCAATGCAAGGAGCAGGGCCGCTCCCAAAAAGCGGACCGAATTAAAGGCCATCGGCGGGAGCACGCGGACCGCATGCTGAACGATGAGGAACGTAGATCCCCACATCATGGCCACCAGAAGCAGGCTGAGATCGGCAATTCGTGAGCGATTCACTCGGTCGTCATCCTTTCTTGAAGATGTGAAACTCCTGATGAGATTCCCGTACATTCGTCCCCGGTCGTAACCTTGGGGCAAGTGATCAAATTGTATCCCATATCAGAGAATCGGACAACCATTTTTAAGCCTAACCCAAGTGGAAGGGGTAGACAAAAAGAGGATGATTTTGCTATACTAATGAACCGAACGTATATTCTCATGACCCTGGGCTATCGGACGTGAAGACCGGCAACTCCATCGATCCCATAGTCAGCATTGAGCTTAGAAAGGAAGATTGTCATCATGATGGGCAGAGCTCATTTGATTATTAGCACAGGGGTTACGTTATCCGTCATGGGCATGAGCGAAGTGCCTGTCACGTTGCCGGCTGCCGCAGTGGCTTTGGTTAGCGCACTGCTTCCCGACATCGACGAGCCCAACTCCCTGCTGGTCCGCAAAGCCATTCCTTCCGGGCTGCTGCGAATCCTCCAGCTAGCGATGATTGGCGCAGCCATCTTCGTTGTCTTCTACGGCAAGGAGTATGCCCCATGGAACATCGCCCTGGCCGGGCTGATCGGGGTTGTTTCGTACCTGCCAAGCCGGACCCTGCGCCATATCGTCATGTTCCTGATCGGTCTCGGACTGATCTCCTTCGGGCAGGGCTTCAGCCCATGGAACACAATCGCAGGCAGCGTGCTCATTGCAGGCTCCTTGGTGACCCACCGGGGGTTAACCCATACCGTCTATGCCGCTGCCGGATGGACGGGCCTGCTGTATTTTGCATCGCAGGGCAAGATCGGCGGGGAAAGCTTATGGTTTGCTGGCGGTTTATCCTACTCCATCCATTTGCTTGCAGATGCATTAACCAATCGCGGGATCTGTCCGCTTCCTCCGTTCAAATGGAGAATTAAACTGAAAATTATGAGCACCGGAAGCAAATGGGGACGCACGGTAGAGAATGTATGTATCGTGTTAACACTGGTCCTTGTTTGGTATGTGTTTATGGCCTCTTCTTGATCCGAGGTATATCTGTTTGAAATGAAAAAGCCTCCCACCCTTATGCATGGAGCATACGGGCGGGAGGCTTATTTAATTCGAGAAGGCTCTATTCCTCAAGAAAAATCAAGCCGATCAAATCGTCGAGCTCAAGGTTGCCGAAGTAATGCTTGACGTTGATGCCGGATAGCGCCGTGCGCACTGCAGTTTCTTCATACCGTTTGCCGCGAAGCAGGTTCTCGATATCAGCGACATCGCCGACGCCGAAAAAGTCGCCGTAAATCTTGATCTCTCCGATATGTCCTTCACGGATGTCCATGCGGATATCAATAATGCCCACCGGGAACTTCTTGGCATGCTTCACATTGCTTTCAGGGGAAAGTCCGTAGTTCCAATCCCAATTCTGGTAGCGTTCCTTCGAGATCTGGTTGATGATTTCCCAGTCCTTCTCTTGAAGGACATATTGCGGTACTTGATCCGGCTCCATACCGAAAATCGAGCGAAGCAGCTCGGCGCGGAACTGTTCAATGGTCATATCCGTACCAAGCAGCTCCTTAATGTTCGCCACGCGGCTGCGGACGGATTTGGTGCTCTTGGATTTGAATTTTTCCGGATTGGCATTCAGCGAGGCTTGTACATCATCCAGGTTCAGATCGAACATGAGCGTGCCGTGGCTGAACATGCGTCCCCGCGTCGAGAACTGCGCGTTCCCCGAAATTTTCTTCTCGCCGACCTGCAGGTCATTCCGGCCGCTCAGCTCGGCGGGTACACCCATTTTTTGCAGGAAGTCGATGACCGGCTGGGTGAACTTCAGGAAGTTGTGGAAGGACTGTCCGTCATCCTTCGTAATGAAGCTGAAATTCAGGTTGCCGAGATCATGGTATACGGCCCCGCCCCCGGACAACCGGCGTACAACCTGAATGTTGTTGTCACGAACGTATTCCTGGTTGATCTCTTCGATCGTATTCTGATGCTTTCCGATAATAATGGAAGGCTTGTTGATATAAAAGAGAAGGTAGCTCTCATCCATGGACAAGTGCTTCAAGGCATATTCTTCAATCGCTAGATTAATGGATGGATCGTGGATCCCCTGATTATCGATAAATAGCATAGTATCCTCCGTCGTCACAATTCAAAATGTGGTGCTTCCAGACTATTGTAAACCAATTTTAAGACAGAGACAAAGGATTCCATGTTGACGAGTCAGGGACGGTAGCGACATAATGATGGCATTACATAACGGCAGGACTTGCAAGAGTCCAGGGCATGGAACAGGAGGAGCCCTTATGAATGACAAAAAACAACCCTTGATCGAGGTGTACGGCCATGGAGGGGACGTGGAGACGGCCGCTGCCACATACGGAAGAAAAGCCTCGGCTTTCCTGGATTACAGCGCCAATATTAACCCGCTCGGACCGCCGCAAGGGGTTATTACGGCCTTACAAGAGGGAATGAGTGCGGTCATTCGTTATCCGGATCCGGGACACCGCAAGTTCAAGGAGCTGCTCGCAGCGGAGTTAGGCACCGATCCGCGGGGTATCCTTGTCGGCAATGGGGCGGCAGAGTGCATGGCGCTGTTGTTGATGGGGCTATCGCCAAGGACTGTGGGCGTGGTTGACCCGTGTTTTTCTGAATACCGGGAATTGTCCTTAAAATTTGGTTCGGACATCCGCTCCGTGTGCGGTCATCCGGAGAGGGACTGGCGTGCAGATAAGGCGGATGTGATGGAACTGATAGCTTGCACGGATCTCGTGTTTTTGGGACAGCCCAACAATCCGAACGGAGTTCAGTACAGCCTTGAGGATATCCGCGAAATAGCGGCATGCGCAGAGCAAGAAGGGACCTGGCTGGTGCTGGATGAAGCCTTTATCGACTTTATTCCGCTGGAAGACAGACAGACTCTGATGCCAGAGCTTCATGACTATCCTCGGACCGTGATTGTCAGATCGATGACCAAGTTTTATGCGATTCCGGGTCTACGACTCGGGTATACGGCCGCACATCCCGATGTGATACGCAGGATGGCAGGCAAGCAGGTCACGTGGAGTGTTAATGGACTGGCGCTGCTTGCGGGCGAGGCTTGTCTTGGCAGCGGCAGGGACTATGAGCAGAATACGCTGCAATTGATTCGCGCAGAGCGCGGGAAGCTTAT
The DNA here is from genome assembly GCF_018613005.1 of Paenibacillus sp. ISL-20. Taxonomy (NCBI): domain Bacteria; kingdom Bacillati; phylum Bacillota; class Bacilli; order Caryophanales; family Paenibacillaceae; genus Paenibacillus; species Paenibacillus sp. ISL-20. The sequence goes on along the minus strand of NZ_JAGGRD010000063.1, from coordinate 37,752 downwards.
ACATGGTTTACGAGCGCTGGGGCTGGAGGTTACGCCGGGCGAGGCTAATTTTCTACTCATGGAGCTTCCGCGGCCATGGCGTGCCGAGATGTTTCAGTCGGAGATGGGCAGACGCGGCGTGCTTGTCCGCAGCTGCGCCATGTACCCGGGCCTTGGTGAGCGTCATATCCGGCTGGCCGTTAAACATGCCGCAGATAACGACAGGCTGCTTGCCATTATGGCGGAGGTGCTTGGCATTTCTTCTGAAGACGCGACTTAAAGGTATTAAACAGCACATACCAATGAAGTCGGAATCAGGCGGATTTAGATCATAGAGAGTAGGGAGAGAGAAACATGGCAGTACCTTTTCTGGAAGGCAAGAATCATCTATATCTTTCTAATGCGTGGCCGGGAGTGGTGGCGTCCCTCGAATCGGAGCTGCAGCATCCGCATATCCGGATATCGCTTCCGGAGCCGGCTGCGTCCATAAGCAGCGCTATTTACGGCGGCGGATTCGTAAGCTTGGATCATATCGTGAATCGTTATGTGGACAAACATTACGATTGCAGCGACCCCGTGAACGATATGTCTAACTTTATAGCTGCTCACGGTTATCCGGCTGAATCTACAGCTGGATTGATGACGGCGGTAAAACTGAAATATGCTTCCATCCGGGAAGAGCGGAGTGAACAGGCTTCCATCCTGTGCTGTACCACCGCCGGCGTGGGCAATGCAGCCCGCGCCGGGTCGAGCCGTACGACGTTTGCGGCTTACCAGCCGGGCACGATTAATATCATGCTGATGGTGGACGGGATGATGACGCCGACTTGCATGGTGAACGCCACGCTGACGGCGACGGAAGCGAAAGCCGCGGCGCTGCATGACCTGGGCGTGAAGGATCATGAAACCGGAGCCGTCGCGACCGGAACGACGACGGACGCGATGGTCCTTGGGGTCAGCGGCAATGCAGCGTATGGCGTGAACCACCATTATGCCGGAACCGCAACTGATCTGGGCGGCATGATCGGCCGCCTTGTCTACGAGAGTGTTACGGAAAGCATTGTCTCCGAAAGAGAGAACCGGATATGACCGTCGTGTGGGTCATTTGGGCAGCGGTCGTGCTGGACCTGCTGATTGGAGATCCGAGATGGCTCCCCCATCCCGTCATTGGCATGGGGAAAGCCATCCGCCGGGTTGAAGGCTGGATACGTCATTGGGCGACTTCCGCCCAGAGCCTGAAGCGGGCGGGCATTCTGCTGCCGGTGATCGTGGCCGGCGGCTCCTTCATACTGGCATGGCTGCTGCTGTTGTTGTGTGCAGCGATTCATCCTTGGCTTGCTTGGGGAGTGGAGATCGTGCTTATTGCGACTACGATTGCTATCAAGGGGCTGCGTGAAGCAGGATTGGAGGTCTATGGCCATCTTCGTTCCGGCCATATCGGGGAGGCCAGGCGCGCGCTCAGCATGGTTGTCGGGCGAGACACCGGCCATCTGGATGAGCCGGAGATCGTGCGGGGAACAGTGGAGACGGTTGCGGAGAATATCGTGGATGCGGTCATCGCTCCGTTGTTTTTTGCCCTGATCGGGGGAGCGCCGCTGGCGATGGCCTACCGGGCCGTGAACACGCTCGACTCCATGGTCGGTTATAAAAATGACAAATACCAGCATATCGGCTGGGCATCCGCAAGGCTGGACGATATCGCCAATTGGATACCGGCACGTCTGACGGCAGGACTGTTGACCGTGGTGGCTGCGATGTTCTCGCTGCAATGGAAAAAAGCGATCAAGATGGTCAGAAGGGATGCGCGAAAGCACCCCAGTCCGAACAGCGGCTTCTCGGAATCGGCCGTTGCCGGTGCGCTGGGCATTCGTCTGGGTGGCGAGAATTCCTATCAAGGCGTGATCTCGTTCCGGGCTTACATGGGGGACCCCGAACGCCCGCTTGAAGCGGAGGATATTCAGGTGACAAATCGTCTGCTGCTGGGCGTATCGGTATTGTTTACGATACTGGGTACCGTGGTGCTTGGGCTTGTTGCCGCAGCAGGGGGGAGGTTATGGATATGAGGATTACCCTGCATCTGATCCGTCATGGCCGCACGTTATGGAACGAGGAGCACCGTTATCTCGGTCACGAGAATCAGGGGATTCTGGTGGAAGGAAGACAGCAGCTCCTCCCGCTGCGGGAAAGGTTTTGTACCAAGCAGTTTGTCCGGATCTATTGCAGTGATCTCCTTCGATGCAGGCAGACGCTGAATGTTATCCTATCGGACTCAACAATGTCCGCTATTCCTGATGATGAAGATCCGGGCAGGCTCATTCCAGGGGTCGAGTATGATCTGCGGCTGCGTGAGCTCGATTTCGGGGATTGGGAAGGGAACACCTACGAGGACTTGAAGTCGGATATCTCCTATCGGTGCTGGATTGATAACCCCGCAGAAGTTACGCCGCCAAATGGGGAGAGCTGGGAAGCGTTCTGTTCCCGGATTCAGGCATTCTTGACCGGATTGTATTTGGATTTGAAGGAACTGTTGCATGTGGAGGAAGATCCGGATACCCTTGTGCAGGCAGAGGCAGAGGCAGAGGCAGCCGGTTATGGTTGTGGGACACAGAGGATCGAGTTGGATGTGCTTGTGGTCACCCATGGGGGCGTCATCCGGCAGATCGCGGCAGCTACCCTTCCGCATACGGAATTCTGGGAAACGCAGGTGTCACCGGGCGAGGAGCTTAAGCTGCAATTGACATGGGATGAAAAACGCTGGCAAGGCGTGCGGTTAAGCGAATAAATGAAATCGTATGATATCGGTGCGGAATGGGCGATAACGGGATAAATCCGTATCATAAGGCATTTGAAATGACCGAATCTTTCGGTTGTAAGAGGAAGGTTTATCGCCTATAATGTTGGGCAGAGAAACCATGCTTGGCCTAACATACATAAATTCATATTATTTGCGAGGGTCCCGGACAGAAGGCGTTGTTGCCTTCTGCCGGGTTAATAGGGAAGCCGGTGCAAGTCCGGCACGGTCCCGCCACTGTGAAGCAGGGACTTCTTCATATGCCACTGAGCCATAGCGCTTGGGAAGGCGGAGAAGTCGTTACAGCCTGCAAGTCAGGAGACCTGCCCTCGGCGAATGAATGACGGTCCTTCGAGGAGAGGATTACGTTTGCCGGACCCATGCAGCATGTGTGGGCGGAAGTTTAAGGCGCTATCTGTGAACGGTTATCCAGATGTCCTTATGTTAAAACGTAATCCCTGAGTCCTTGTTTACGAGGAGTCAGGGATTTTTGCTTTTCTTTGGAGTATGACGATTGATATTTTTCTCCCGGTAAGGATCGGTCGAAGGAATGTAAACTCACAGCGCCAGGTTCTCAATTATGTATAGGGGGATTTCAAGAGATGAAAGCATTAAACAAAACATGGTCCGTACTTCTGGTAGCCATACTGATGGCTCTGGCCTTGATTAGCTGTGGAGGCGAAGAAGCGGCGCCGAAGGATACAACGCCGCCTGCACAACAGGAAGAGCAGAATAACGAAGTGCCAGCGGATTCCGGCGAAGAGCTTAAAACGACGTATCCGCTGACCGTTAAGGATTCAACCGGGGTTGAAATGACGTTTGAGAAAGCTCCGGCCAAAATTGCATCCCTGACACCGTCCGAGACGGAAAAACTGTTCGCTTTGGGCCTGGATGAGGAAATCGTTGGCGTGTCCGATAATGACGATTATCCGGAAGCGGCCAAATCCAAGCCTAAATTGGGCGGGTTCCAAGTGAATGAAGAGGCTATTATTGCAGCCGATGCCGATGTGGTATTTGCGGCTTCGATGAATGCTCAGAATGCTGAGAAATTGCGTGAGCTTGGCGTTACCCTGTTCGTCAATGATCCGAAAACCATTGATGCCGTGATGGAGAACATCGAACTGATCGGACAAATTACGGACCGTCAAGCGGAGGCGAAAGCGGTCGTGGATCAGATGAAGCAGGAATTGGCTACCGTTACGGAAGCCGTGAAATCCGTGAAGGATGAAGACAAGAAGAAAGTGTATGTCGAATTCTCTCCAGGCTGGACCGTCGGCAAGGGTGAGTTTATGGATGAGATCATCACCTTAGCTGGCGGCGTTAACGCAGCCGGCGATGCGGAAGGCTGGTTCGAAATCAGTGAGGAAAATATTATTGCTGCGAACCCCGACGTCATTCTGTACACGGACGATGTGGTTGATGAAGCAACCAAGAAAACATTGGATCAGCTGATTAAGGAGCGCGACGGCTGGGATCAGATCAAAGCCATCAAGAACGATCAAGTCATATCCGTGGATGCGAATCTGTTGAGCCGTCCGGGTCCCCGTGTGACGCAAGGGTTGGTGGAAGTGGCGAAGGCCGTTTATCCGGAACTGATGAATCCATGAGTAAAAAACTTGCAGGATTCGGTGCGGCCGGCATAATCCTATTACTGTTAACCTTGGTTGTCAGTCTCGGAATTGGCTCCGTGCACCTGCCTGTGAGAGAGATTGGGGCGATGCTGCTGCACCGGCTGCCGGGAATCGGCGATTCCATCGTTCCGGGCTGGGAAGCTCCATCCGAGCAAATCTTAATGAAGGTGAGATTGCCGCGCATATTGCTGGGGATGCTCGTAGGAGCCTCCCTGGCTGTCGCCGGAGCCGCCTTTCAAGGGGTGTTGCGCAATCCGCTGGCGGATCCGTTTACGCTTGGTGTATCCTCGGGTGCTGCGCTTGGCGCAGCATCCCTGATTTTTTTCGGGATGGAATATTCCTTTGCCGGAGGTTACACGCTCCCGCTTGTAGCGTTTCTGACCGGAGCAGGCACCCTATGGGCCGTTCTGCTGTTGGCAAGGGATCAAGGAAAACTGCCGATCCACGGGCTCATTCTGTCCGGCGTGGTGATGCAGTCGTTTCTGGGCGCCGTCGTTTCCTTTCTGACGGTCATGTCCAAAGATACGGTAAACCAGATCCTGTACTGGACGATGGGGAGCCTGAGCATGCGTGGATGGTCGTATACGGCCATCCTTTTCCCGTATTTTATCGCAGGTTTTATCTACTTATGGAGCAGGTCGCGAGCGCTTAATATTTTGTCGCTGGGGGAACGGCAGGCCGCCCATATGGGCTTGAATGTGGATCGGTTGAAGACCAGCGTGCTCATCGTTGCTACTCTGCTCGCTGCCGCAGCCGTGTCGGTCTCCGGCGTGATTGGATTCGTGGGACTTGTGGTACCGCATATGATCCGGCTGATCACCGGCTCCGATTACCGCGTCATTGTTCCACTGTCGGCTCTGGGCGGCGCGATATTCATGGTCTGGTGCGATACGGCGGCACGGTCCGTGCTGGCACCAACGGAAATACCGCTCGGTGTGGTTACGGCATTCATAGGCGCTCCATTCTTTGCGTATTTGCTATACCGGAACAAAAAACGGCGCAGGGAGGGTCTATCATGATTACAGCTCAAGGACTTGGCAAAGCATATGGCAAGGTGCCGATTCTTGAAGGCGTGGACCTTCACATTGCCGAAGGGGAATGGTGGGGAATCATCGGTCCGAACGGAAGCGGTAAATCCACCCTGATGCAGCTGTTATCCGGTGTGGAGAGTCCTACGCAAGGAAGTGTGACGCTTCGGGGCAAGGCACTTGGACACTATAATCGAAAGGCACTGGCCCGGATCGTGGCGGTGCTTCAGCAGGAAGGGCTTGATCCTACCGATTTTACCGTCCGGGAAGTGCTGGAGATGGGAAGATTCCCATTCCTGAACTGGCTTGGCCGTGAAGATAAGGATGCAGCACCGCTCATTGAGGCCATTATCCGAAAGCTGGATCTGAATGGTCTGGAAGAACGGCGGCTTACCGAGTTAAGCGGCGGTCAACGCCAGCGTGTCGCGCTTGGCAAGGTAATGGTCCAGGAGCCTTCCCTGCTGATGCTGGATGAACCGACGACCTATCTGGATATCCACTATCAGCTTCAGTTCATGGATATGGTGGCGGAGTGGCGGAATTCGTCTGGGATTACGGTGATCAGCGTACTGCATGATCTGAATCTGGCGGCCCAATTTTGCGATAAACTGCTGGTGCTTGATCAGGGAAAGATCGCCGGGGTTGGCAAGCCGGAGGAAGTTTTGACAGCGGCGTATATACGTCATATTTTCCGGGTGGAGCCCTCGATTGTGGCCCATCCCGAGAATGGTGCTCCGCAGGTGCTGTTAACGGCTAATAGCACGTGGTCCTGACCGATGTTGCCGCATGTTCCGCTTTAGGATGTAAGATTTAGGAACAAGATACAAGGAGGTCGTTTCATTGACGGATACAATCGTTAATCGTTTAAATCACATCATTGCTAACATTAAACCGCTGAATGTCGAGGTGCAGAACGAAACAGCCGCTTATTTGGACACGCTGACGAAGCCTCCGGGCAGTCTGGGTAAGCTGGAGGCGCTAGCGATCCAATTAGCGGGCATTACAGGGAATATGAAGCCGTCGTTCACCAAAAAATCCGTCGTTGTCATGGCAGGTGATCATGGAGTCTGTGAAGAAGGAGTCAGCGCATTTCCGGCTGAGGTAACGCCCCAGATGGTCATGAACTTCCTGAATGGAGGGGCTGCTGTGAATGTGCTGGCGCGTCAGGCGGGGGCAGACGTGCATTGTGTGGATATCGGGGTCGCAATCGAGCTGAAGCATGAGAAGCTGATGTCGCAAAACGTTGGCAGAGGAACCGCCAATATGGCCAAAGGGCCCGCGATGACAAAGGAAGCGGCACTGCAGTCCCTTGTAACCGGTGCAGAGGTAGCCGCCAAGTTGGTATCGCAAGGAACGCAAATGTTCGTGACCGGGGAGATGGGCATTGGGAACACGACACCGAGTGCGGCGATCTTCTCCGTTCTGTCCGGCAATCAGCCATCTGAAGTTGTGGGAAGGGGAACGGGCGTAACCGATGAACGGCTGCTACATAAGATTCGAGTTGTGGAACAGGCTATACAAGTTAATAGACCTCATGCCAATGATCCCATTGACGTGCTCGCCAAAGTCGGAGGATATGAAATCGGTGGATTGGCTGGACTGATTCTGGGTGCGGCTGCCCACGGTTGTCCCGTTATCATTGACGGCTTCATATCCAGTGCGGCTGCCCTGGTTGCCAAATACATCTGCCCGGACGCCCTCTCCTATATGATTGCCTCTCATGTTTCGCATGAACAGGCGCATGTGCTTCTGTTGAAAGAGCTGGGGCTGCATCCGATGCTGCAAATGGACATGCGTCTTGGCGAGGGTACAGGCGGAGTACTGTGCCTGCATCTGGTCGAGGCGGCGTGCCGGATCATGCATGAGATGGCGACGTTTGAGAGCGCCGGAATCAGCGGAGGGGCCGTATGAGCCATCGTGGAAGTGTGTTAGTCACGGGTGGGGCCAGAAGCGGAAAGAGCTCATTCGCGGAGAAGCTGTGCATGAAGCGCTCGGAGTCCGGAACGTATGTGGCGACTGCGCAAGCCTATGACGATGAAATGAGGGAACGGATCCGAATTCATCAAGACCGTCGGCATGATTCAGCCTATGGTTGGGAGACGGTCGAGGAGCCTGTCGCCCTGCCGGAACTGCTGGATACGCTGGGCCAATCGCAACCCAATGCTCCTGCGGTGGTAGTGGACTGCCTGACGCTGTGGCTTACGAATGTGCTGCTGCAAGCTGAGCCTGAAGGAAGTGCTGCGATGGAAGAACGGCTGGGACTTCAAATCGGCAGGCTCGCAAGAGCGGTACAGGGTTATCCGGGAATGGTCATTTTGGTAACAAATGAAGTGGGTTCGGGGATCGTTCCGGAATATCCGCTAGGCCGAATATATCGCGACTGGGCAGGGATCATGAATCAGAGACTGGCTCAGATATGTGATGAAGTATTTTTGGTGACTGCGGGAATTCCGATGGAAATCAAGAGCAAGGAGTATCTCATATGAGCAAGATGATCGAAGCGGCTGCGGCCGCTTTTCAATTTCTATCGAGGCTGCCGGTGCGGAGGGAAATTCCTTTTACGCCGGACGTGCAACAACGGAGCGTCGTTTTTTATCCATTGGTGGGGGCGGTTATTGGTGTAATCGTTGCCGGATTGGGACTGGGGGTAAGCTTTGTGCTGCCTTCCTTTCCCGCTGCCGTCATCCTGCTGGTTGTATGGGTTGCGCTGACGGGAGGGCTGCACCTCGATGGCTGGATGGATAGTGCTGATGCGCTGCTTAGCCATCGGTCGCGTGAGAAGATGCTGGAAATCATGAAGGATAGCCGTGTAGGTGCAATGGGGGTCATGGCGTGTATGCTGTTGCTCCTTTTGAAAGCTTCCTTGATCATGTCTATATGGGATTTATCAACCGGGGTATGGAAACAAGAGGCATGGCTACTGGTGCTCGCTCCGGTTTGGAGCCGCTGGTTTATGGTCCATGCGATGTATCGCTGGCCGATGGCACGGGGAAGTGAGGGGCTTGCCGCTCTATTTCATGGATTGACCGCCGGCAGGAGATCACTGGCAGGCGTAATGGCTGTCTTGTTAACGCTAGTTATTGTAGGTTTGCTATGGATCACGGCAGGCGAGATTAATCTTGGGATGATTGGAATCGGAGGAATTCTTGTCATACCATTCATAGCCTGGGCCGCTGGCAGTTTAACGGCAGAACGGATGACCCGAAGACTTGGAGGACTGACGGGGGATACTTACGGAGCGCTCAATGAACTGATTGAAACGGTTGTGTTAATATTTGTGGTTCTCCTTTTGAAGTTTACATGATATGATAGTGGAGCGATATCAGTGGTAATCCGATCAACATAGTCGATATAATCCGCATCGATGAGAATACAACGATTTTTGGCAGGAATTTTCTCAATCGGGTAATGATATGTTTAGAGTGGGCTGTAATGGATATGAATACATACTAGCGCACTTATGACATGAGGATGGAGCACCTATATCCTTATCTAAAGAATGGGAGGAATCATTAGGATGGAAACGCTTTGGGTTATCATCAATGTCCTTGTTCTGATTCTGCTGGTCGGTATTTTATATTGGATGCAGAAAAAGCATATCTCGTTTACCAAGCGCGTGTTTGCCGGACTTGGACTGGGTGTGTTGTTCGGAGTGGCACTGCAGCTCATCTATACTTCGACCTCCGATGTGGTGGTGAAATCCACCGATTGGTTTAATTTGATAGGCTACGGCTACGTTAGGCTGCTGCAAATGATGGTCATTCCGCTGATCATGGTGTCGATCATATCGGCCATCATGAAGCTGAAGGGCGGAAAGAATCTGGGCAAAATGAGCGGGCTTATCATTACGGTGCTGCTTTTGACGACAGCCGTAGCCGCTGCCGTCGGGATTACGACCGCGCTGGCGTTCGATTTGTCCGCCGTCAATATCCAAGGCGGTGCTGCGGAGGAGCAGCAGGGTGCACTGCTGCAAGAACGGCTCGGGGATGTTGAGGGCCGTACGCTGCCGCAACAGATCCTGGATTTCATTCCGAGCAATCCGTTTGCCGACATGACGGGAGCACGAAGAACTTCGACGATTGCGGTCGTCATTTTCTCGGCATTCGTTGGGATCGCCGTTCTCGGGTTGGACCGAAAAAACAAAGAGCAGGCGGAAACGTTCCGCAACATGATCTCTGCGGTCTATGGCGTGGTGATGCGTATCGTGACGCTGGTGCTTCGTCTGACGCCTTACGGGATTCTGGCACTCATGGCCAAAACGATCGCCACGACCGATCTTGCGGTGATCATGAATCTGATCGATTTCGTCCTGGCGTCGTATGTGGCTTTGATCGCCATGTTCATTATCCATCTGGTGCTGCTGGCGATATTCGGGTTTAACCCGCTCAAATATGTGAAAAAGGTGTTCCCGACGCTGACCTTTGCCTTTACGTCACGTTCCAGCGCGGCCACGATCCCGCTTAACGTGCAGACCCAGAACAAAAAGCTGGGCGTTTCGGAAGGTATCGCGAACCTCTCGGCATCATTTGGTGCCACGATTGGGCAGAACGGCTGCGCGGGCATTTATCCTGCCATGCTGGCCGTTATGATTGCGCCGACAGCCGGCGTGGACCCGACCTCATGGTCGTTCATCCTTACCCTGATCGTGGTCGTTATGATCAGTTCCTTCGGCGTGGCGGGTGTCGGAGGCGGAGCTACCTTCGCATCGCTCATCGTGCTCTCCACGATGAACCTCCCGGTTGCCTTGGCGGGTCTGTTAATCTCCGTCGAGCCGCTGATCGATATGGGACGGACGGCACTGAACGTAAATGACTCCATGACAGCCGGTGTGATTACCGGGAAAGTCATGAATGAAGTGGACAAAGACGTGTACAACGACGATAATATTGAACTGGATATGGTTCAGGCTTAACATATCTGTGGGAGCCATCTTCAAGGCACTGTTTCTGCCGGAGGATGGCTTTTCTGGTACATAGAGAAAGCCCGAATACCGTAAGTGAAGCGGTAATCCGGGCTTTTTTCTTATGCTGAAAATTGCTTATCCGATAATGGTCAGTTCTTTCGGGAAGGAGGTGAGCACCTCGACGCCATCCTCGGTTACGATCACATCGTCCTCAATCCGTACGCCGCCTACGCCTTGCAGATAAATGCCGGGCTCGATCGTGAATACCGCCCCAGGCTGCAAAATATCCTGGTTCAAACCGTGGATGGATGGATATTCGTGGACATCCATGCCAAGCCCATGACCCAAGCGATGTACAAAAGCATGTCCGTACCCTGCGTCATCAATCACTTTGCGAGCCGCTTGGTCAATTGAGCCATAAGTTACGCCGGGTTTTACGGCCTGAATGCCGGCCAGGTTCGCTGCGAGAACCGTCTCATAGATGTTGATGGCTTCGGGCTTCAGCTCGCCTACGGCAAAGGTACGTGTAATATCCGACGCATAACCACCTGCATACACTCCCAAATCGAACATGAGCAGATCTCCTGCTTCAATCCGGCGCGTACCGGGAACACCGTGAGGCAAGGCGGTATTGGGGCCGGATAATACCATTGTGGCGAAGGACGGAGCATCCGCACCCATCTTTTTCATTAAGTACTCCAGCTCTGCGACAACCTCAATCTCGGTGACGCCGATTTTTACATGGGCCAGGCCTTGTGTCAGCACATCTTCAACCAGTCTTACTGCATGTTTGATGATCTTCACTTCATCGGCCGACTTTCGAATTCGGAGCTCCCGGAGCACAGCGCCAACATCCTCGATCCGGTTCGCGTTCACTTGCTGCTGCAGCTGTTCATAACGGGAAACGGTGAGCTGATCCTTCTCAACGGCCAGCGTACCGGCTGCGCCTTGAACCTGCTGCTTCAGCAAGAGATACGGATTATCGGTATCCTGATGCGTGACAATATGCTTAACCGTTGAAGCGGCCGCGGCTGCGTCTGCATCCAATGCGGGCACAATCAGCACCGGTTCATTCGCTGAGGAGAGGAGCAGGCCCAGAAAACGCTCATGGGGATCATTCGCAAATCCGGTCAAATAGTAAACATGCTTGGGGTCTGTCACAAGGACATGATCCCAGCCTTGTGTATTCATGGATTGTTGCAAACTTTGCAATCGTTCGTTCATCCAGTTCATTCCTTTCTTCATCCGAAGACGGTTGTCATACCATTAATGTTAGGGTATCGCGTTCAATCGCGTAAGTAAAGTTTTCCTTTATTATGGGCTTGATCTTCCTATATAATGTTTTGGTCAATCAGGTAGAGATTTTGGTGGAAGAAGATAATGGCCAGTTTATACGCGAAATTGTCCGTGCATGTTTGTACGCCTGTATCTGGATCCCGTATTTCATCCGCTTCAAGTGTGTGCGCAACACCTTCGTGAATTAATGCCGCTTGAAAAAAAAGAAGCGTTTTTCCGCTGCCTCTTGTACAATAGATCTCGTACAAAAAGATTACGCATCTATTCGGAGGTAGGACATCGTGACGCAACAATACCGTATCGATTATGCCGTCAAAGAGGATTTGCCGGCCATTGTGGACATTTACAATTCGACGATCTCAGGCAGAAAAGTAACCGCCGATCTGGAGCCGGTCACGGTGGAGAGCCGTATACGCTGGTTTGAAGAGCACAGCAACGATTTTCGTCCGCTGTGGGTCATGCGGTCCGATGACGGGATGGTTGCATGGATGAGCTTTCAATCCTTTTATGGTCGTCCAGCCTATAACGGCACAGCGGAGATCAGCATATACGTAAACGAGAAATATCGCGGCAGTGGTGCCGGCAGTATATTGATTCAGAAGGCAATCGAGGAGTGTCCGCGCCTTCGCGTCAGTAATCTGGTCGGATTTGTATTCGGCCATAATGAACCAAGCCTTAAGCTGTTGAAGAAGTTCGGTTTTGATCAATGGGGGCTTCTCCCCGGGGTTGCGGAGCTTGACGGCATCAAGCGGGATTTGGTCATTGTCGGTCGTGCAGTTTAAGTGTCGATACGTTAATGGATGATTTATAGTTTGCCTTAAAGGGCATACAGACTAACATATCAAAAAGCTGTCCCTTTTGGTAAATGAGAGGACAGCTTTTTTCATGTTGTTATGATATTTAGAGGTGGACCGCTCCCAGCCAACAGTCAGCAAGCCGTTTTATGCCTGCTTCAATCTCATCTTCCTTCAATCCGCCGAAGCCAAGAATGAATGATCTACGATCCGATTCGTTGGGCTCATTGGCAGGAAGCATTCGTGTATAGGCAGCGGAGCTTACGCGGATTCCCCTTGCTTCGGCTAGCGCTTCCAGTTCCTCTTCGGATAATGGATGGTTCAAACGAAGCATGAGGTGAAACCCGGAGCCTGTACCCGATATTTGAGCACGTCCACCAAAGTGACGTTGAATAGAACCGATCAGGCGATCATGTTTCCTACGGAGTATCATCCTCATTTTCCGCAAATGTCGTTCAACATAGCCGTCCCGCAAAAAGCGCTCCAGTGTCATCTGATTCAGTTTAGAGGCCGTGCAGTCGAGAAAGAGCTGGAACTTTAATCGGTGATAATCCGGCAGCAGAACCTTCGGCAATATCATATATTGGACTCCAAGGGCAGGGGACAGTACCTGCGAGAATCCGCCCAGGTATATTACACGGCTGTCGGGCAGCAGCCCTTGGAGGCTCGGAATCGGTCTTCCATAGTATCGGAACTCACCGTCAGCGTCATCTTCAATAATAAAACCCCCAGTTTCTTGTGCCCATTGCAGCAGCGCCAACCTGCGGGAGATGGGCATAATGACGCCGGTGGGGAACTGGTGGGAGGGGGAGACGGTTACGAATGTTGCTCCGCTGCTCTGCAATTCATGCTGACTGATCCCATCCTCCAGCACGGGGATTGGAATGACATCATACCCCTTCTGCCGGAAAACCTCCGGCTGCTGTGGATAACAAGGGTTCTCAACAGCGATGGACTTTCCGTAAGGAAGAAGCAGTCTGCTGATCAAATCAAGTAGAGGGAAAGGATCAGACCCGATAATCACCTGTTCAGGCGTACAGGCTACCCCGCGAAAATGTTTGGCATAGTTGGCAATCTGGCAACGCAGCCCTTCTTCACCCTGCGGATCCCCGTAGAACAGCATGTCGGCCGTGCTGTTTTCCTGCAAGCAACGGTTATAGGCTTTTCTCCACTCGGTCATCGGGAAATATTCGTATTCATTTTTGGACATATGAAAGTCATATTTAAAGTAATGGTGTCGTTTGAGTATAGGTCCCTTGGGAGAAGCAGGTTCCACGGGAAGCGCAAAAGGAACATCGGCTAGCCATTGCACAAAATATCCGCTCCGTGGCTTGCTCGCAATGAAGCCTTCAGCAAGCAGCTGCTGATAAGCCATTTCAATGGGGGTGGTGCTTATGCCAAGCAGTTCGGCAAGCCTTCGAACCGATGGGAGACGGCTTGGATGAAGCCAATGCCCGGCGGATATCTGTTGTTTCATGTATCGATACAACTGTACATACAGGGGAACGCTGGAATCATCCAGTAATAATGTGATTTCTGTTTGATTTACCGGAACCTGTTTCATATCATCTGTCCTTTATAAATATTCGAATCTGCATATTTGGATATGGTCAATTTCTTGATATAGTATAAGGGATTTTTAGTTCCAGAGGAAACGGGAGGTTACAATCGACATGAACTCATCTATAACAAATACGAAGCCGGTACGGTTTCTTGAAGGCGAGCGGATCTACTTGCGGCCCTTTGGAGAAGAGGACACCGCAGAGTATTTTCAAATGCTGTTTAATCCGGAAATGCGGCGGCTGACCGGGACGAAGCAGGCTTTTACGCTGGAGGGGGTACGTCGGTATATCGAGGAGAAATCCGGTAATCACGATACCATCCTGCTGCTGATCGCTTTATCGGATAGCGATCAGATGATTGGCGATATCGCGCTGCAGGATATCGATTACGTTAACCGGAATGCGAATATTCGCATCGCCCTTGATAAGGGTGAGCATCTCGGCAAGGGGTACGGACCGGAAGCCATCAAGCTCTTGCTCGAATACGCCTACGGAATCCTTCATCTTCACCGGATCGAGCTGCAGGTGTTTGATTATAACGAGCGTGCCATCAAGGCTTATGAGAAGGTGGGTTTCAAGCGCGAAGGGGTTCAGCGAGACGCATTGTACTACCAGCATCGTTACCATGACTCCATAATGATGAGCATGCTGGAGGAGGAATACAGGGCGCTGTATCACCAAGGGCAATAGCATCCTGGCTGCCTAAGAATGAAGTTGCGTGCAAACCATTCGTGGTTTTCTGCATTCCAAACCCTGACCGATATCCAGTAAACTTGGGGTAACGTCGGATGTAAAGGATGTGCGTGATTTGAAAGCAGAGATTCATATATATCAAGCGGAGCTGAAGGATCTGGGCAAGGCAGCCGCTCTGTTTAATCAGTATCGTCAATTCTATAAGCGAGAAGATGATCTAAACGGGGCCGAGGAATATATCAGGGAGAGGCTGACCCGAGGTGATTCCGTTATGTATTTAGCGGACTGCAATAGTGGGGAAACTCATGTCACGGCTGGCTTTCTACAGTTATATCCATCCTTCTCATCGCTATCGATGACCAGTTTGTGGATCTTGAATGATCTATACGTGGATTCCGAATATCGCGGGCTTGGTATCGGAAGGAAACTGCTCGATCAAGCCAAAGCGCACGCCCTTCAGACCGGAGCCAAAGGGCTGACTCTGTCCACGCAGCTTCATAACGTGACTGCTCAGCATTTGTATAAATCTTCAGGGTATGTGCAGGATGAAGAATTTGCGTATTATTATTTGGATTTATCATAACGAAGGGTCATTAATAACAAACAAAGACGATACTCCTGAAGGAGTCATCGTCTTTGTTTGTTATTGATATATCGAGCGTATTTTGCGGAAAACCTCAACCCGGGCAATTTTAAGTTCCCACATTTGGTCCAGCAGCTTCCGCTGTTTATTTTTATCATCTGTTGCTTTCAGTTCATTGTACAGGGCAAACATACGGTCATTGATTTGGTTCACGCATTGCCACAGCTCATGTTCCGTGCATTCCTCCGACTTCACTTGTTTCTCGCCCCGTGGTTTCTGCATGTGATGAAGTATACGAGTAATGTCTGCTTGCCACTCCCGATCTTCTAAGCGCATAGCCAAACTGAGAAGATCCAGATAATCATCGAGGGACAGAGATGTCGGTTCTTTATCGCATGGATCCAAGTTGAAAGCCCCCTTAGCAAACTCCTAATCATCGTTATACCAAGTATTATACTTGGAATTATAAGTTTTTCAAGAGGAAAAATAATGAGTATATTGTTACTCAACTTTCGTACCTGGAATATTGACTCAAACCCTTGAGGGCACGAGAAGAATTCAATATAGTTACTCGCGGGTGAGGGGCATTTTTTGAGAACATATCTCAAGATCATGCATGGTCAATCTGTTGAGAAATTGGTAAGATGAGGATATCATACATAGGTTGTCTTGATTTTAATCGCAAAAAACATAACAACAAGGTTCTTCTTTAAAACGTTCGTGGAGGTTAACAGTGAGTAAAGCAATGATGGGAAACGAGGGGAATGGACTGCGCCGCAATTCGAGATTGTACAGCAGGGAGTCAGGATCGTCTCTGACTTACCGGGTTCGCAGTAAGATTTCTGCTAGTGAACTGGCCATCGTATACGCGGTCAGATGCGAAGAGAAGGATATGAAGTTTGTGATCAAGGAGTTCTTCCCTAAATCGTTAGTGCGTAGAGGGAAAGATGGCAACTCTGTACGCCGGTTATCGGGAGTGCCGGATGATAAGTATGAAGCTTTAAGGAATGCATTTATTAATGAAGGAAAGCTTTTGAAGGACTGTGAGCATCCCGGTATTGTCCGCTTTGTGGGTCAATTTGAACAAAATGAGACCGTCTATATTGTTATGGAATTTATAGAAGGGGTTACACTGGCAGAAATGATTGAGGGACGTCCAGATAGAGTTGAGCCCGGCTTCCTGTACAAGACGATGATTCCCTTGATTGAGACGCTGGAATATCTGCATAAGCAAGGAATCATTCATCGTGATTTAAAGCCGGGCAATATTATCATTGATCACGAGAGGCGCGCGAAGCTGCTCGATTTCGGTTCAGCCATACGTTTTGACGGCAGCGGCGGCCACCCGATTCTGACAACAGCCGGGTATTCGCCACTCGAGCTCTATTCCGAGCAATCTCGTCAAGGGCCGGTAAGCGATATATACAGCTTGGCTGCATTGTTGTATTATTGCTGCCGCGGCACGGCACCCATTGATGTTCGCAAGCGATTGTTCGATGATCAGTTGGAGCCGGTGGGCACGGGTTTGAAGCGCCGTTGGCCATTTCTGTCCCGAGCGATCCGGCGCGGCTTGATCGTTGCGCCGGACAAGCGCTGTTCTTCTCTAAAATGGTTCAAGGCTGCGATTACGATGGAATATGTGACTAGCCCGTCTGCTGCCCGGAGGAGTCGTTCCGGATAAAAATATTTGTAGTCGGTTTAATGGCCTTATAACGCAGCTCGATTTCAGTTATACCGTCCTCGAATGTAATGTACAATTTGTCATTATATTCGAGGGTTTCTTTTTTATTCATCGGCAGCGGCGTACGGTTACGAACGAGTGAACAACGTGATGTGTTCTTTACGATCAGCTTGCCGTCTTTGCCTGGGGTGAAGACAATTTGTTGCGCTTCAGGAAGCGGCTCATGTACATCAAGGCTCACGAACAGCTCCAGCAGACTTACCTTACGTCCCCCAAAAGAGGTGAGCGGCCATGATTTGACCGGCACTTCACTGCCGCTGGCCGTTGCCAGAAAATATCCTTCCAGCTTGCCAGCAAAGCCCGGCTTCGGACGCAGCCACATGAATAAACCGACGGCAATGGCAAGAAGAACAATTCCTCCGGCGATAGACCATTTAAGCACCGTGTATTTCGATTTGACGTTAACGGTTAATATCGCCGTAGCTGAGCCGCCTTCCGAATCGGCAGCAGTTACCGTAATTTGGGTCTGTCCCGTTTGAAGCGGTGACAAAAGCAGTTCCCCATTCTTAAGCTCAGGGGTCAGTATCTTGTTTGGGTTGTTGCCACTTTGCATGGTGTAAGTTAAATCATCCCCGTTCTCATCAAGGAATAAATCGTTCATGTCCAGAACGACTTGACCCTCTTCTTTGATAACCTCAAGTTGTTCTCTGCCATGGACGGAGGGCGCTATATTCACAATATTCTGATCTTGGACGATACTGTGCCGATAGAAGCTCGGACCGTCCATTTTCACCTGCCATTTGTATTTACCTGAGGTGGAAAAGATGTATTCGGCATAAAAGCGTGTGCCCTCGTTCTTCATATCTACAAGAACTTCCTTATTCGTCTCCAGATTCGTCACGACAAGCTGGCCTTGCAGAGACTGATACACTTCCTGCTCCATTAATTGCTCATTTGTAGCCGGATGGATGAGATAAGCCTCGATACCCGTAGGCTGACCCTTGATGGCGGCTTTGTTCGTGATTGCCGCTTTGGCTTCCAGCTCATAGCTTCCGAGTAGATTTATTTTTACAAGATCCCCTGATGTGCCCCTAAATTTAAGCTTGGCCGTACCTTTCTTGGGCTGAGATACCTTGATCAGCGTGTAGCTCCCTGACTTGAACATACGTATATTCTCTGAGCTGTAGAAAAGCTGCGTCTCCTTGAGTGGATGCTCGGAAAGCAAAATAATGTTGGCTTCTCCCATACTTGAATTGGGAATGTCGACTTGTACCTCTTGCAGCTGCCCCGTCGCCGTAACGCCAGCTACCGGAAGCAGCACGGATCTCATTTGCGCCGCGAAGATCCGGTTGAAAATTTCAGGCAAATCGTCAGCACTGCTGGTCATATAAGAGGCGCCGCCAGTTTCATTCGCGATGCGCTCCAATTCCTCAGGATTGACGGTGCCATCGTGGTTCAGTCCGATCGTGTAGATCGGGTAGCCATCCTTCTGCGCTTTTGAAATAGCTTTGTCTACGTCCTTAGCCGAATCGGCAGCAGTTCGTTGAGACCGGGAAGCTGGCCCAAAATCTGTTTCTCCGTCAGAAAGAAGAATGACGAACGGCTTACGTCCGCTGCCCTCTCCTTCAGACGACTTGGATGAAATCAAGTTCCCGCCTGTGTTTAGTCCTAATCCTAAATCGGTATATCCGCTTCTGCGGAGTCCGGCTATTTTTTGTTTGAGCTCTGTCTTGTTCGCCGCTACCGAAATGGAGGTCAGCGGTTTGGAATCCACAATTTGATGATTGTAGGCTACAAAGCCGATTCTCGTCCGGCTCGCTTCGCTCATGTCCATGAACATATGAATCACTTCGTTCGCCATTTTGTTTGGATCAGCATGATTCATAGAATAGCTTGTATCCAGAACAAAGACCGCATCAAAAGCATCGGTGTGACTTTTTTGTGAGGAATTTGCAGAAACAGGGGATGGATTGTGAAAATTTGTCGCAAAAAACATGAAAACAAAAATCAGGATAAAAGTCCCACTGAATAAAAAAGTGCCTGGAGTCTGTTTTTGCCTTTTTTTCTTCATTTACCGATACCCGCCTTATGTACTATATAGTATTGGAATAGAGTGGAAATAGTCGCTCAAATATGTATATTCAAACTTATATCGGAATTGGCCCTTGTTTATTGTATATTATTCCAAAAAATAGGTCCTTGATTGGATATGTTTTCCTCAATATGATGGATGGAAGGTTCTTAAGACCCTATATTCATCATCAATTCAAGATATTGACAATTGATAGGAGCGATGTTTAATATTACCCTCGAGACCCGGGTACAGTGAAACTCGTCCCGGTCATACGACCCAGGTATCCCATACAATAGTCGGATACTGTCGAGAAAATAAGTAGTGCAAGCGTCCGGCATGGGAAAGAATCCGGGGTCTTCATCAGGCCGGCTGCGCTTTTTAGAAACGGGAGGAGGAATAACGACAATGGATATTATCAATCAGACCAATCGAACGATGCTGTTCGAAGAGATCAATCCCGAGAAGCTGGACCTGATCACCATTGTGGGCGATGTTAAAGGCATTGATAGTCTGAGCGACGACAAAATCAAGGAGATCAATAGCCAGCTTTTAGTG
This sequence comes from Paenibacillus sp. ISL-20, assembly GCF_018613005.1. Classification (NCBI taxonomy): domain Bacteria; kingdom Bacillati; phylum Bacillota; class Bacilli; order Caryophanales; family Paenibacillaceae; genus Paenibacillus; species Paenibacillus sp. ISL-20. Next base: position 18,182 of record NZ_JAGGRD010000063.1, on the reverse strand, counting down.
CGAAGCTTCGATGAATTTTTGGACAAGTTCTCGCCGACGGTGTACTCATTTTTCAATGCGGCTAACCAAAAAGTCGTCTACATGCTGAAGAAGCCCGAAGGAATCGCCGAGGAGGCGATTTCCGAAATCCGGATTGATCAACACAATGATTTCTTGAAAATGTTGTTCACACTGATCGACACGAAACGCAGCCAAGGAATGACGAACGTCGATTTCAAGTTTGAGCATTTGCTCGACATGATTTCGCCGAAGAAGGTCATGGATGACATTCGTCAGGTTCGTAAGGAAATCCATTACATGTACGGACAATACGAGAAGCTGGATGACGAGGATCCGAAAAAGCTGGATATGGGCGACAAACTGAACGCGATGTTCGAAGAGGCGAGTGCCAATTACAACAACGTGATGGCTATGCTTCCACTGGCGATCGAGGATATTAAGACGCGTCTGCTGCTCGGCAGCTCCAACGAAGAAAGCGATTCCGAAGCGGTGCAAATCGGTATGCTGACGATCGGGGAAAGCGGGGAGTTAAAAATCATCGAGGCTCCGAAGGGGGACAGCACGGAACTCGTGCTGCTGGACGAGAACAGCTCCAATGGTTTGGCGGTTGTCTTCGAAGACGATTACAACTCCATCACGGAAACTCCATCCGGTTATGTTAAGGATTTGGTTGTACGAACCTTTAGTCCGCTGCCGGCGGTAAGCACGGAAGTGAATCTTGAGACAGAGGTACAGAACTACAACACGTATCTGGAATTCTACAAAACGGCCAAGGATGATTTCGTCAAAACCGTGAAGCCGCTGGTGGAGAAAATTCTCGGCGTCAAAATGTTTTTTGATCAATATGCCGTCAAGAACAAAGGGATGGCACCTTCGCTGCTCGTGACGAATACGAAGCTGGATATGATCGTGAAAAGCGCCAATATCCCTCGCCTGGAGACTTATTTGAACACGGTCAACTCCAAGAATGATTTCTCGGATACGATCTGGTTCGGCATCGTCCCTTCCGTAGAGTTGGAGAGTGCCGGCAAGGTGAAGGTAACCCGCGAGCGCTTCAAGGGCAACGAGAAAATTGCCAAGCAGGACGGCAACACCATGGAATCCTTGTCGATGCTCATGCAGGTTGTCAAAGACTTCAAGGTGCAAATTTTCTTCAGCTTCGAATCGGGAGAAGAGACGACGTTCAACAATATGGCTACTGCAGGCATCGATAAATACATCGACAAATGCACGCCGCTCCTCCGTAAAGAGTACAGCGAATATGCAATTCCATGTATTCCGAACTTTACGGTCATTCCGAAGGAGAAGTCGGGCGTAATCATCGATAGCCGCATGGTTCAGACCGAGAACGGAGCCCAGCTCTCCAAGGAAAAGGAAGACATTCTCAAGCTCTGGATCGAGGGTGTTTATGTTGGGGCCTCGTATGTGGCTGCGGGTATCGTCTCAGCCTATCAATGTCCGGAGTACTTGAAGGAATCCTTTAAGAACACGAGCAAAGAGTTCCCTGGCGTTCGTTTTGACATTGAAGCTGGCGAGAACAGCCTGCGGGCGGTCACGACGATGGCGAAGGAAATTACCGGATTTACGAATACGATCAAGGATTCGATTAACCGGAAGAACTTCGGCTTTATTTTCTCCTCGGAGAACGCTCAGCTGCAAGGCAAGGATATCCGCCGGATTACGGTGTACAAGGCGAGAAGCCTGGCTGCGTCGGAGGACGGTTTCGACTCCATTTACAAAACACTGGTCAGCACATACATAGAGCGGATTCTTCGCTTCCAGACGGCCGACTTCAAGCATGAGAACATCATTAAATTTTTCAGTAACAATCCGAGCAGCCAGAAGAGCATGTGGCTGGCCAAGCGCGGTTTCATAAATTCAATTATTCATGACGGCGATGACATGAATTATGTGATCGACGAGAAGAACAACCTGTGTCACATTGATCTGATCTATAACGGCAATGTGAAGAATTTGGAAGTCATGATTACCAAAGGTACCAGTCCAGTCAAAGCCTAAGACAACTTTTGATCACGAAGCGGGAACTGAGGGAATACTCGGCGTCGAATCTTGAATTCACCCGGGCCTTCCGGTGCTCACGTAGGTTTGCCTACGCTCCGCTCCTCAGTCCCTAGCTTCATTCAACCTTCTCGGTGCTGAAAAGTTGCCTAGAGGAAATTCAAAGGTAACTTTTGATCACGAAGCGGGAACTGAGGGAATATTCGGCGTCGAATCTTGAATTCAGCCGGGCCTTCCGGTGCCACTTTGATCACGAAGCATCAACTTAATCTGTATGTGGGAGACGATCCTTCAACGGTTCGTCTCGTTACATAAATTTTGGGCAAGAACATCTGCCCGAACAAATAATTTCACTTATGCTAAGGAGGATTTACGTATGGGATTCAGATTGAAGGTAGAAGGAGCCGAAACAATCGAGCTCGGATTGGACAACATTCAGAAAGTGATTTATGACACGGATACACCGGATGATTCAAATGCTAGGTCAACTGATGTTGGTTCCACATTGAAAATCAGCGGTAAAATCATTACTGCTACGGACGGCGACAAAGCGGATGACACGCTGAAGCTGGCGCTGTGGTCTTTGGTTCCTGCAGAAAAGGCGGATTGCTACCGTAAGCTGACGCTTGAAGTGATCGCAGCGGATCAAGTGGTTCGGGAAATTACATTTCCTAATGCTTTTGTGGTGGATTACAAAGAAACGTTCGGCGACACCGAAGGTGTAGGTTCTTTCGAGCTGTACGTGAAGCAGAAGAAAGACAAAACCGAGTTGGCTAAGCTTAACGGCGGTTACGACGCAAGTAATTAATTCATTGCACTCATAGTACCAGGGTAGCAAGCAATCTCAAGGGGCCAGGCCCCTTGAGATTTACTATACCTTGTGCGAACGCCCGCTTGAGATAAGAAAGGCTGCAGGAGTGACAACCTGCCCACAGTGGGAAAAAGCACGAAAGCAAGTCAGGTGCTCTTTGATCAGGCCGATAAAGGCATAAGCGAAAGCGGGGAAATCGCGTTGAATGGTACCGATTACTACACAGAGCTCGGAGTTTCTAGGCAGTCCACGACAGCCGAGGTTCGGCAAGCTTATCGCAGGCTGGCCAAGCGTTATCATCCGGACGTCAATCCCGGGAATGCAGAAGCGGAAGTCAAGTTCAAGCGGATTGTCGAGGCTTACGAGACCTTAAGCGATGAGCAGCTTCGTGCAGCTTACGACGAGAGGCAGGCTAGTGCCAATCCATCCTCAGGTCAGCGGAGTGGAAGGTCGCAGGCAGGGCAGGGCGGACGGAAATCGTCTGGCACATCGTCGGCGAAGATGGAGTCGGAAGGCTTTGATCCGGCTGAGATACACAAGCAATTTGAGCAGTTTTTTGGCATGTCGTCGCCCAAGGGGCGGTCAGATTCGCAGGATAAGGAAGCAAACAATAAGAATCCGCTGGATACTTCAGCGATGTTTAATCAATTTTTTGGCTATAAAAAATAACTGATATTGCCTACATACATTGACGGGGGGAGCCACTTGAAGCCGGAGAACCACAAATGGATTACACTAATTGATCTGTTGATATACGGAATATTAGCCGGTATGGTGCTGTATGCCCTGCTCCGTCCTTTGCATTATACATTGCAAATGTCCATCGTCGCGGTATCGGCCGTGATTGCCAGCGTGTTGATTTGGACCAGTGGTCGTTCCAATGATAAGCCACAGGTAGCGAGGGAAGCGGTCGCGAAGATCGTGCTGCTCGATGATGACGGAGAGCGCGTGAAGGAATGGTACGTCAAGGGAGAAACCTCAGTCCTGATCGGAAAAAACACGCAGCGCGGCGAGGTTGACATAGATTTGTCGGACTGCGAGTATGCGTCGCTTGTCAGCTCCGAGCATGCTGTCCTGAATCGCGTTGGCGATCAGTGGTTCATTGAAGATGCGGATTCCCACAGCGGGACAGGTATCCGTAAAGCAGGACGCAGCGAGGCGAACCGGCTTGTTGTCGAAGAGCCTGCAGAGATTGGTACAGGGGATATGATCTTTATTGCTAATACGCGGTTGTTAGTGAAATAACGGAGAACACACTTACCTACAAATGGGGGATTGAATCGAAGATGAGCTTGACGAGATGCCTGAATGGACACATGTTCAGTACGAGAAAGCATGGCAACACTTGTCCATATTGCAATACGACGCTAGAGCAGCCTTCGCGGAACGAATCACGCAGACCCCAGGTCGCAGAGGATATGGAAGAGAAGACGATGCCTTATCTCGGGGAGACGACGGGAATTCAGCCGGTAACGGGCTGGTTGGTATGTGTCGAGGGCCCGCAGATGGGACAGGATTACCGTATTATGGCTGAGAAAAATTTCATCGGCCGCGCGGAGGAAATGCAGATTCGACTTATCGGGGACAACGCGGTGTCCAGACGCAATCATGCCGTGATTGTCTACGATCCGAAGAAGCGAAATTTTTATTTGCTGCCGGGCGATGCCTCAGGGCTTGCTTATCACAACAACGAAGCGGTATACACGCCGGCTGAGCTTAACGCCTATGATTTAATCCAGCTCGGGCGCAGTAAATTTGTATTTGTGCCTTTATGCGGACCACATTTTGAGTGGGATAATAGTTAAGAACGGATGGTAACGATGGAGGATTTGAGTTTTTTCGAATCGTACGGAATCGTTGCGGCTGCACTGATCACCGTCGCCGTATTGCTTGTTATGCGGCAAAAGCTGCGTACGAGTCCCGCTGTAGAAATTACGCCCGAGGATAGCGAACTTCTGTATATTCCAGACATTATTGAAACGAACAAAATTGGGAATGCCCAGACGATTGGCAAGCGGGAAGAGCAGGATGATTACTTCTCAAGCTCGACAACGAAAATCGGTACGATGGCTGTGATAGCCGACGGCATTAGCGGGTTGTCGCATGGACGAATGGCCAGTACGCTGGCCGTTACGATGTTCTCTAGAGAGTATCTGAAGGTGGATGATCCGGCGGATATTCCCGAATATTTTCACAAAACGGCACTGATCAGCAATCGGGCAATCCTGGAGCAGCTTGGCGGGGCAACCGGAGGCACGACGCTCGTCGTGGGCATTGTGTCCGGAGGATTACTGCATTGGGGTGCGGTTGGAGACAGCATGATTATTCTGTTTAGGGATGGCGAATTTATTCCGATCAATTCCAAGCATACCCTGGAGACGGTGCTGGAGGAAAAGTATCTATCCGGCGAAATCAGCAAGGAGGAAGCCAAGGAGAATCCCAATCGCAACCAGTTGGTTAACTATTTGGGATATGGCGGTTTTAAAAGCATGGAGGTTGGCGACCCGGTATCCTTGCAAGCAAATGACACGATCATTCTGTGCAGTGACGGGGTTTATGATGCGCTGACCGAGGTAGAGATGGAGCAGATATTGATGCAGGGCTTGCCGTCGCAGGATGCCGCGGAAGAGATGATCAGCTTGATTGAGCGCAAGAGCTACAAGCATCAGGACAATGCAACGGTCATTATTTTGCAAATGGATTAACACATCATTATTCTCGCAGCAGGCCGGGGGAAACGGAGGAACACATGAGAAAGGAGAACAGCGATTTCAAGACCGCATTTGTCTCCGAAGCGGGTTCGTTTATCGACAACAGAGATTATTTTGCCTTCGTGGAGCTTGAGGACATGGCTTGCTACGTCATTGCGGATGGTCTCGATACGGATCGAGAGGCACATAGCGCGAAAATGGCAATCAGTGTCATCCTGGAGAATTTTATGGAGAAGCCTTCCTTGTCACGGAGAAAAATCCGGCAGGATTTGGAGACAGCTCATGAGTGGTTGAAGTTTGAAAGCCGCAGAGTCCGGCTTAAAGCCAGCGTGCTCGTTGTTGTGACGAATTATACGCGGATGGTGTGGGCGACCTGTGGTCATGCGCGATTATACCATTTTCGCGGCGGACGGCTGAATCTGCGTTCCAGAGATCAGAGCCTGGCGCAGTTGCTTCTGGAGGACGGAAGGGTGTCCGAGGAGGGGGTTTCTGGTCATGAGGAGCGAGGGAATTTGTTGAGTTATATGGGGCGGCCAGATCGCTTTGAACCCTATATTTCAAATAAAACTCCGCTTTCGGATGGAGATGTGCTTCTTCTGTGCACACCGGGAATTTGGGAAGAGGTCGAGCTGCCGGAAATGCTCGATGCACTGGCGGAATCGAGTGATCCCGACAGCTTGACGGATACGCTGGAGGACATTGTCCTCAGCAAGCAGCAGCAGACGGTGAACAATTATACTGCAGCCGCTGTTTACGCTAACAAGACGTTTACCGAGAAGCCCAAAAACCGGAAGAAATGGATCATACGCATCGCAATACTGCTGCTCACCATGGTGATCGCCGGGGGAGGTATCTGGTATGCGAAGGCTAGACAGGCGGCTAAATTGGCCGAGACGGTCGTGCAGATGACCGAGTTTGAGCAGGAGGGTGACGAATACGCATCCGCCAGCGATTACCCGAAGGCGCTTAAGGCTTACAGTGAAGCGAAGAACGCGGCCAGCAAGCTGAAAGACAAGCTGCATTTTCAACTGCTTCGCAACAAGCAGCGCGTGGCCCAAGCCATGACGGACGGCGACGAATACGTGAAGGACGGCAGCTTTGATATGGCACTGGACAGCTATGCGAAAGCGCTGGGTGAGGCGGAGAAGTACAAGCCGTTCAAGGTAGAGGATATTCAGGCGCGAATCGAGCGAAGCGAGGCGGTCGCCAAGCTGACGGAAGTCATAAAGGAAGGCGATATCCACTTCCAGAATCAGGATTACACCAGCGCGCTGGAGACATACAAGAAGGCGTACAGGGCAGCGATTGAAGCGAATTATCCGAGCGGTCAGAAGCAGTTGGAGACGAAGATGGAAGAGACCGAGGGGAAAATCAATACCATTTATCGGGAGACCAAAACGCTTAAGGCCGACAATTTGGAGAAAAAAGGTGACCGCGCGCTAGCCGCACTGGATTATAACGCCGCCATCGAGGCTTATTCGCTGGCTCAGGAAATTTACCAGGAGATCGACAAGCTGGAGCGGGTGCTGGCGATGGAGCGGAAAATTGCCAAAGCCGACGAGAAGCGCAATCCCATCATGCCTGCGGAGGGACCATCGGATTCGGCTTCGCTCTCGGCGGGAGGGGAGCCCGTTTCGGGTATGTTCGAGATGAACGGTTCGAATGGAATGAACGGACAGAATGGCTCAAGTGGAAATAACGGATCGTACGGGAGCAATGGATCCGGCGGGGCTTCCGAGCGGAGCGGTGCTTCAGAATCAAACGTTGACGGAGCCACTAGATATGAAGGAAGCGTGGATCAAGCTCCAGCAGGCAGTCCTTCGCCTGATGGATCAACTTCATCAGGGCCGAGTTCGGCGAATCAGGGTGCAACCGCTGGATCTGAGGAGGCAGGAGCAAGCCCAGCAAGTTCTACGAGCGACAGGCAGGATCAGTCAGCTACGCCGGAAGGAGGCGGGGGATCATGAAGGATATCGTGATGGATCGGCTTAGTAAAATGGAGGATTTGCAGCAGCGCCGGGTGCTTCGCAATCTGATGAGCGGCGTGTTCCTCGGCCTGGTCGAATACCAGGAGGAGCTGAACCGCCAGATTGAGCGGCGAGTATTCGAGGAGGTTGGCAATCAGGACAGCAAATACGATGTGTATGTGGGGATGTGCCGCCGTGAGGAATGGGATCCCCTGCACGAGTATTTGTTCCCGATGATTACAGAGGATACGGAGCCGCGCAGGATTGATCTGCATCATTTGGTTGCCCGTCTAAACGAAGGAGAGAAGCAGCCGTTATTCTCCTTGTTTCTTGAATGCAAATATCCAATGATCCAGGAGCTACTCTACAGTGACCGGACATTTCGCGGAGAGCTGGTTACGAATATAGGTCGTCATGTCATTCAAGTCAAGCTGGAGCGAAATACCGCATACATACGAGAAATCGAGAAACTGTATCATGTTTTTCTAAGCAATGGCCTGCCTTGGAAAACGATCAATCATCCTTACGCTTACAAATTCGTGAACGTCGTATTGATCGGGGGGGACGTTCAGCTGGCGGTAGAAGAGGAAGTTCAGGAGATCACCGTTCATCTGGAGGAATACGAAGCATATAAAAGAACGGATCTAGTTCCGCTCTGGAACATTCAGCGCCTGGAACTGAAGACGGGAGGCTTTCCGGTTCCGGCGGCTGATCGCGTGAATTTCGAGCATGTGCTGCCGCTGCGCAAAAGCGGGCTGCAGCATGGCTATCTGGTCGACACCAATGACGACAGCATTCGTTACATCAAGCGTTCGCCGGAAGAACTGACCGTTGTATCGACGCGTGATAAATCCGATTCCTGGCAGGTATTGATGGTGGTGGAGCCGGTTAGTACAGGCATGGGCAAGCTGAGTTACGCACTGATGTCGAACCGGCAGCGGGACGATTTCATCAGCAATTATGGCCGCAGTCAAGGACAGGTCGTTCGCTCCAAGGGCGAGATCGTGCGGATTATCCATTCTTTTGCTGTATCGGAATGGCTGGAGCTCGTGGATGTGGAGATTCGGCCCCCTTCCGCCAATAACGCGCTGACCTATGAGCTGAACCGGTTCATTACGGATGAGGTTCGGGTGGATAACGGAAAATGGCGGATGTGCCTGAAATTCATCTACCGGGAATCCGGCAAGGAGTTGGGCTATTTAGCCGAGGATATGATGAGCTTTTTGGTGTCCCAAGTCCAGATGTCATTCCCCGAATATCGCTGTGAAGGAGAATGGGCTTGAATTACATTTGGGATTTGCTCGTTCAGGCGCAGGAATCCGGAATTCGTAAGCGGGATGTTACTTTCCTTCCGGCCAAGGTGTATTCGCCATACATGGAGCTTAGCTTAGAGGATTTAAATGCCGTTGCGGGCGAGCAGGTCGAGGTTGAGGTCAACCCGTTCTATCGATTCTCCGATGTATTCCGCGATTTGCTGAACATCAACTTGACGGAAGATGAGGAGATCCGCCATACGTTGTTTGATATTCTGATTCATTTCCTGGCGGAGCTGGACTTCATGCAGGGCATGAATAAGCGGGAATATCACATACGATTCGTACTGCGAGATTTGGAAGCCGGGGCGTTCGGTGAGCGGGTAAAGGAGCGGATCGGTCTGTTCGAGCGGGATGAACGGGAGTGGATCGCCTGCGCAATCCTCCGCATGTATGACACGGGAGAGACGCTGAACCTGCTTCGAAGCACGGTAAGCCGAATTTTTCGCCGTTCGACGATTTATGTCAACAGCGAGGAGAAGGATGAGATGCTGTTTTACATCGGCCATAAGAAGACGGAGCTCGCCGGCCGGAAGCTGGAGCTGCTGATGGAGCTGTTCCTCCCGGTTCGCTACCGCACCGAGGTGTATTGGGATTGCCATGTGGGGATTATCGATGCCGCGGATACAATGATCCAGGATCGCATCGCCATGTATTAGAGAGAGGTAGTTCACGAATACACCCCTAACCATTTTGGAGGAGGAATTGATCAAGCATGAAGGGCTATAAACTGTACACGGATTCCACCAGCCAACAGCGGGTGCGCGGGAAGGTTCGATATACGCAGGAAGAGCTTACGGAGATGACCACCTTCCAACTGCGGAATATTTGCTACCGGGAACGGCTCGTAGAGGGGCTTAGCCATCGGCTGGACCGGGAAGAAATGATCCGCGTCATCCTGAAGTATTTGGGCGCGGACGAAGAAATGTTCATCGGCCCTTTCTGCGAAGGCGGCTTCGAGCGCGTAAAGACGGTGATGCGCAAATACATGCAGGCCTCGCTTCAAGGGGACGGGGGCATTCGCGTTCCGGCCCGCATCGTCATTTATCCAAACATCGCCATCGATAAAAGCGACGGCTATAAGGTGAAGGCCCCTGCGGTATTAGCGGAGTCCAATGTACTGCTCGTCAACGACCGGATGGAGCTCTGCGGCATTCTTCATTTGCGCAAAGAGGAGGGCGAGGCGGGCAGCTTTTATTTGGCAGCGGACAGCAGCATGGAATGGCAGCGCACGTCCAATCGCCAGTACAGCCTGTTGTTCCTCCGCAAGCGTGATTCGGAATACGTGTATAAGGCGTATTACCAGGCGCAGGCGCTGCCGCCCGTTCAAATCCAATATTATAAAATTCCGCTGGCTGAGCTGGACATACGGGAGCTGCAAAATACGGATGCCGTGCTGGCGATCGATTTCGGTACTTCCAATACAACAGCCGGCGCTTTTTTGTACCACGGGTACGCGCAGTCTCCGAGCAGTCTTGATGTGTTAAACGGTCATATTCGCTCCAATGAAGTGAATTTCGTGAGATTCCCCGATCCAACGTACCGAAGAACGGAATGGATCGAGGCGCTGCCTACCGCGGTCAGCGTAGCCGATTGCTCTGACCCGGCAGCGGTAAAATACCAGTTCGGCCATGAGGCGTTGTTGAATATCCGCCGCAGCAGCTACAGCAGCCGCGCCTCGGTATTTCAGGGACTTAAACGCTGGGTGAACAGCTATAACCAGCCAGTCGAGATTATGGACAGCGAAGGAAATACGGCTTCCATATTGCGGCGGGATATCATCCAGGCGTATTTGAAATACGTAATCCAGATGGCGGAGCATCAATTCAAATGCAAGTTCAAGAACCTGCATTTCTCGAGTCCTGTCAAGATGAAGGCCCCGTTCCTTAAAATGTTCGCCGAGATTTTGCCGGATTACCGAATTGAACAGCAGGAGGCGCTGGATGAGGGGATGGCCGTACTGTACAACACGATTGCGGACGGCCTGGAACGGAATATATTCATGGAGGGGACGGAGTATAAAGCACTCGTGATCGACTGCGGGGGCGGAACGACGGATTTATCCTCCTGCCGCTTCCGCGTCGAGGACGGGCATATGTCCTACCGCATCGTGATGGATGCGACGTATGAGAACGGGGATACGCATTTTGGCGGCAACAACATTACATATCGCATTATGCAGTTTATGAAAATCGTATTCGCCGATTATTACACAAGCGGGCGGCGCAGAGTGACGGATATCGATGATTTGATCGATATTCCGGCAAACGACTTGTTCCGCGAAGTGGATGAGAACGGCGTAGCCGCGGTGTATACCGAACTGGAGCGACGTTATCGTGAGGCGGAGGCGATGATTCCGACCGCCTTTGCAATGTACGAGAATCGCTCGCGGGACGAGTATTACCGGGTTCGCGGCAATTTTTATTTCTTGTGGGAGATTGCCGAGGGCATGAAGGAACAGTTTTTCCGCAAGACCGGAATCCTGAGGAACCGCTTCGATGCAGAGGAGGACGACAGCCGGGATAACGATTTGCAGATAACCACGATGGAGCGATGGTTCCTGTCGGTGCTGCGGGGCGGTGAATTGAAGGATGAATATGAAATTCCGAATGTTGTGTTCAATATCAAGGAAATTACCCAGCTGATCAAAGGGGATATCTACGAGGTGCTGCGCAAATTTCTGGATGGATTCTACCAGGACGGCGTGCTGGGCGAGTATTCGATTATTAAGCTGACCGGGCAATCCTGCCGGATCGAGGTGTTTCGCGAGGCGCTGAAGGAGTTTGTACCGGGACGGAGCATCGAATTCCGGCAAAAACCCGTCGAAGGCCGTGTTCCCGAGTTGAAGCTGGCCTGCCTGCGCGGAGCGATCCGCTATCTGAACGCCCGGAAGGCCGGCGTCATCGAGACGAGCATTACGAATCATGCCGCTGTCATCCCGTATTCGGTTAGCGCATACACCCATGACCGCCGCGAGCTGGAGCTAATCTCCAGCCTGGAACGGACGAACCGGGTGCTGGGCTTCATCTCTCGGCCTTACCACACACAGGAGGTGGAGTTCCTCCTGCGGGGATCGGACGGCGTGCTGCGGCACAGCTATGTGTACCATAACCGGATCAAGGACTATGAGTCCGTGAAATACGAGGATATCCAGGCGGTCTATCAGGATAAAATTCCGCAGGACGATACCGACTCTATCGTGAACGGAGAGACGAAGTATTTCGTCTTTGCGGATGACAATCACTGGGGCTTTCACGTGCTGCCGATCGCCCGCCAGGACGAAGGGCTGCTGCTCGGCCGCAAGGAGCTGTTCCCGTTCGAGAACGAGCGGTCGGAGCTGGACTTTTTTGACGGGATGAAGTAGGGGGAGTGCACTTCTGATCTTTACTTCCAATCCTGTCCTGCACCTGCATGAGTTCATATGGAGGGGTACCAAGCTTGAAACCTATCTGATCACACAGAACTTAACCGGGAGAGTCGTATGAACGTTACAGCCGGAAGGAGGGGAAGGCAATGTTTAATCATATTACACCGAAGTTCGAGAAGGGCCGGATCCTAAAGACGGCGATGCTGGAAAATCTTCGGGATTTCCCACGCGAATTTGTGGATGTCTACTATCAGGAATATACGGACGGCATCATTACAGGTGCCCATGTTGAGGTCGGAGCAGATTCCTTGACCGTTCATCCCGGCATCGTCAAGCACCAAGGGCGTTTATATTTGCTGAAAGATGCTGTGAGCACCAAGTACCGCGCTACAGGGCGGGAGGCCGCGCTGAAGGTTCGTTTCCATGCAGGCGAAGAAGACAGCGACTGGCGGACGTATCGCAGTGAGATCGTGATCGACGAACAGATGGAGGCGGGTGCCTCCGAGCTCGAGCTGTGCCGCTTTAAGCTGAAGGAAGGCGCCCGGCTGCGGCAGGACTACCAGGGCTTCCGGGACCTGGCGACTGAATTTAATACCGTGAATGTTCTGCATGTCCGCTATGCGGCTTACGGCAAAAGCACCTTGTCCCCGGTTATCCTGCGCTGCTTCGCAGAGGAAATGAAACTCAAGGGAAGCGGCGATCCGCAGGACTTCATGTTTACGATGATGTGCATGAACGAGGGAACCCTCGCTCGGGACGTCATTTTGCACTATATGGCGAACCGTCTTGGCATGAGCAGCAGGGAGTACACCAACGTGGAGATCCATAAGTATTTGTGCCGTATCCTGGACGGTGTCCGGGGTGGTGGCGGTAAGATGGGCATGATCCCGGGCGGCGGCCAGCGGGTGATTGTGGACTAGGGAGGGGTTTACCCCATAAAAGGAGGAGGAAAAGTTATGTCGTTTATGGATGAGAAGATTACGCAGATTATTAATGAAGCAGAGCAATCGATGATATCTCGTTCTATTACGGATGGGCCGGTGAAAATTGGGAAGCGGTATTATGAATTTACTTTGCAGTCTTTCTATGAGGACAAAATCTCTCTCTACCTTCCTGCTGACTTTGAAGAAATGCCTAAGGAGATTCGATCCATTAAGTATCCCTATGAACAACGGCCTGAAATTATTAGAAGCGATGAGTCGGGAGCAATTAATTTCACTCTAAACCGAATAGATCATGAGTTAAAGGATGAGATGGTACAGGAACTGGCTACCAGCATGAAATCGATGATTCAAAAGTCGAATCCTTCTCATGTTTTCTACGAAAGCGGGGTAGAGACTGTAAACGAGAAAACGCTCGGATACTTTGAGTTTAAAAATATGGTGATCGACGGCTCCTTATTTAACATCATGTATTTCCTCGAACTTGAAGGCAAGGTCTTAATGGGAACCTTCTGCTGTCGATATGAGGACTATCCAGATTGGAGAGATGTGGCGTATCAGGCAATACGCAGCATCACTGTCCATGTTGAAGAAGAGGGAGGGGAACAAGCATGAGCGAGGTCATCTATACGTCTGCAAATATTACGGTATCAAATTATAAGTTCGAGAGAATTACGGAACTGGTCATCGATAAACAAGTAAATGAACATGCCAAGCTGATGATTAGCGGCATTATTTCCGAAGACATGCAGGATAAGTATATTGAACAAGCAAATGCGAGCGATACCATTCGGGTTGCTGTCCAGGATAAGGACAAGGCAATCCCCCTGTTTCACGGTGTAATTACGAATATCTCCGTACAAGCTGCGCGTGGTGTTAGGAGTATTGCGATTGAAGCCCATAGCTCATCCATCCTTATGGATATCCGTAAGGAGACAGGGTCTATCCAAAATAAAGAGCTATCTTATAAAGGTTTGTTTCATCGGATTATAGCTAACTATCCTGATTCCGATGTCATTGACGAAGCATCGCAAGGCAAAAAAACGGGTGGATTACTGGTTCAATATCAAGAAACCGATTGGGCGTTTATGAGGAGATTAGCCTCGCATTTTCACGCCCCACTAATTCCTGTCAGTTCTCAATCCGGTATTAAACTGTATGTCGGATTGCCTGATGCTGATCATCCCCAGAAGTTAGATGAATACAACTACGCTATCAATAAAGATTTAAGAGACTATAAGCTGAAATCCGAGAACGGTGTGAAGGATATTTCAGAGCAAAATAGCATCAGTTACACAGTTACAAGCCACAAGGTGTTTGAGTTGGGCCAAGCGGTCTCCTTCCAAAGACGGACATTGTATGTCAGCCGCGTGGAGACCAAGCTGGAGAACGGCATACTGAGCAGTATTTACGATCTAAAAGATGCCAAAGGGCTGCGCTGCCGAACGGAATATCCTTATGCGCTAGCGGGAACGTCGTTATTTGGAACGATCCTTGATGTGGCAAAGGATAAGGTCAGGGTAAAGCTGAACATTGATCAGGATCAACCTGTGAATGAAGCCATGTGGTTTGCTTATTCCACGGTTTATTCATCCCCGGATGGGAGCGGCTGGTACTGCATGCCGGAGAAAGGGGATGAAGTGCGGCTTTATTTTCCCGACGAACAAGAGAAAAATGCTTTTGCCGCGAGCTCGGTGGACACCGACTCCCCTAATCCTGAGAAACGAAGCGACCCGTCAGTGAAGAGCATCAGTACCAAATATGGCAAAGAAATCGTGTTTAAACCCGGCGCAGTTGAAATTATTGGTGGAGGCCAATTGCTGATGAAACTCACCGATGATGGTGGGATCGAAATTAACAGCGACAAGAAGATTTCCCTGTCGGCCATGGAGGATATCGAAATTAACGGCGGTGCCAAGATTCTCATACAAGGGGAGTCAGGCATTGAATTCGTTCAAGGGAATGCTTCGCTTAAAGTGGAGGATGAGGTCACGCTTAGCGGGGGCAGGGTGAATATCGAATGAGTGCTGTCATGAGTCGTGAAGAGGCGTTGGGTCATTTATTGGAAAATCATGTGTTTGATCGCTGGCAGGGTGACTTGGATATCATTTCTGAAAGCTATATCCAAAATCAAGATGCTACTATAGCGGAATTTGTGAGTTCAGTGGATTCAGCGTGTAAAAAGGCGGCCGAGCTTCAAGACGCAGGGATGAAGGGAGATATTCAATATATCTATCTATCTTTGCTGCGGACAAGCTTGATGGAGTATAAGGCCAGTTATCGCATCGATATTCATGACGAGCGTTGGTTTCTTGATCCTGTAGAGTGTTCTTCACACTGGAAGGCAGAGTTTATATTTAATCCTTTATTTCAGAGAATGCGGGAGTTGGAAGCTGTTAAATCAAGTTATGCTCGGAAAATCTCGACGATGGATATTGAACGGATCTTACAAATTGAAGCCATAAGACACCATTTGTTCGCGATCGAATTTATGAGAAATATGGTTCCTTCTATTTTGGAATGTGAGGGTTACAACTTGCTGGTGAAAAAACCGAATATTTGTATTCTGGCAGGGGAATACCGGGATCGCAGCGAGCTTCTCTATGGTCAGCCGGAAACAGGACAAGAAGGAATCATGGCAGAGCAGTGAATGGAGGAGGGATGTCATGGATTACTTTATGATGCAGCAGGATGAACGCTATACCGACACTCCAGTTTTACAAAATCTTCGGCAAAAAATCGATATACGCCATATGAATCGCCTACGTGCTCATCAAATTGCAGATACAACAATATTTCAGGTTAAGGCCTCTACCAATACGGAGTATTTGGATCTATTAAGCCATCAGCTCTACTTGCTGTCAGATAAATTGAAGAAATTGATCGCCATGTACGAGCCGGAATGTATTTTTAAGCATATTCCTCTGATGGATCAATTCAATAGTAAGCAAAGTCTTTACTTCCTGCCTTTTTTCGAGGAAGTCGAAGCTCTAAGTCCGAGCAGTGAATTTAATGCGGATCGAAGCGTCATCAAGAAGCTGGTACTCCAAGGGGAGAAGGTGGCGAAGAAGCGAATTTTCCGCGTGCAAGAAAGTGAGCAACCTCTGATCATTGTCCGCCTAGATGTAGCCGAGAGCATACTCCGCCGAGATATGATCGGAGTTAGCTTGAAGAAAGTTCTCGTTGAGTGATTGAGCGAAAGTTGGGGAAGGGCGTGAACTGATGGATAAGTATGAGTATGTTGTACGTGGCGCTAATATTTTTTGCGATTGTGGATCACATATACGGAAACTGAATTTGCCGAATAGCCACGGAGCCTATGTCAATGGCAAGCCTTTGATGAACGAATCGGACTCTATTCCCGAAGTAAATATTTCGAATTTTGGGATCTGCAGCAGTCCGGAAAATCAGAGCGGTGAGACGGTTTATTTAATCTCGATGGATGGCCAAGAAATACAGGGGAAGCCTTGCGTGCTAGCTCTGTTGGCCGGCAGCAAATGGGAGAAGACCAAAGAGCAGGCAAAGGTAGAAGGGAAATCGGCTCTGACTACCGAGTCTGAATTGAGCTGTTCACTAGGTGGGGTGATCCGTTTTAACAGCAGTGGTCAGCATGATGAGGACTAGGATGACATGTCAAATATGAAGAGCATAAGCGGAGGCGACCGGACAGCATGAAAAGTTATGCGATCGGAGGCTAGTTGATATGATAGGGTTTGAAAACATAAGAGTAACATCGCCATACCGACTCAAGGTAGTTAAAGACATTCAAATAGAATGGAAGTCGAATGAGCATGGGCGACTATTCATTCGCGGCCTTGTCGATGATCAGGATCAGGTTAACGCCGTACTCAAAGCGTCGACGGATGACCAAGTTCAGGCGTTTGACGGGGAAACCAAGATTTTTAGCGGGCTCATTGCCAACGTACAAACCAAGCATCACAACGGGATTTATAGCATAGAGATAGAAGCCGTTTCCGGCTCGAGCCGGTTGGATGCTCAGAAGAGGCGCCGATCCTTCCAAAATAAAAACATGACGTACGGCGAACTCGTTAAAAGCGTTTTGAAAGCTTATGCCGGGTACGATGTGATTCAACTCGTTGGCGAAAATGAGTCTATTGGCGAACCGATCATCCAGTATGACGAGACCGACTGGGAGTTCCTCAGACGGATGGCCAGTCATTTTCAGAGTGTGGTGTTCAGTGATATTTATGAAGCCAAGCCACGGATGTACATCGGAGTGCCAACCAGGAACAGCATCCAGTTCCCCGATGATTTGCCGTATACGGCAAGTAAAGATCTACTTGCTTATCAAGAGGCTAGGTCAGGATCTGCCTCGGTGCATCATACCGATTTTTTTACATACGAAATTCAAAGTGGCACACGTTATGCCATCGGCGATGAGGTTCTGTTTCGAGATAAACCGATGGTGATTAGTGAAATGAAAGCCGCCATGGATCAGGGTCAACTGATCTATAACTACCGCTTATCGAGCAGGGATGGCATACGTCAAAATCGGATACATAACCAAAAATTAATTGGCATCTCGATGAACGGTAAGGTGTTAGATGTTAAAGGTCAGCAGATCAAGCTGCATTTGGAGATCGATCAGGAGCAGTCGCCCGCATCGGCCTATTGGTTCCCTTTTGCCCCGCCTACGGGCAGTGCCATGTACTCGATGCCTCAGAAGGGAACGAATGCGAGCCTGTACTTCCCGGATGATGCAGGAAGCAAAGCCAAGGTCATCGGCTGTGTCCGGACGAACGGAGAGGATTGCAGCAAAACCGGGGATCCCAACAACCGCTACTTCGGTACGGAGCATGGCAGCGAGCTAGAAATTACGCCGACAGCGATTAATGTGGTCAGTGGTTCCAAAGAGCCGTTAATGATTAGCTTTGATGATGCAGCAGGCGTCATCCTGACAAGTCACCGGAAGCTCACGATGAACGCGGGTGAAGATATTTCGCTGTACACTCCAAAACGTGTGGTATTCCGAACACCGAACATGATCCTGGCCAAGAAGTTAAGCAAGCTGAGCGGATTTACGGTTGAAAGT
>NZ_JAGGRD010000062.1:0-15781 GCF_018613005.1 Paenibacillus sp. ISL-20 | reverse complement strand
GGAGTTTACAGAAATAGTCCTTGGCGGCTTAGGATTTCGTTGTGTTTAGGCAACTCATCCGGCTACCTCTGCCTCAAATCCAGTTCGTGTACCTTGGCCCGTGCTTTTGCCTCCGGCTTCCTTCAGATTCCACCTCGCGGTGGACACCCTTGCCCTTGGCTAACGGTAGGCGCTCGCCAGCCCCCGTTCGGGACTTTCACCCTAGAGATGACGCCCATGCTGGGCGTACTAAAACAAAAACACCATCCTCATGCGGATGGTGTTCTTTATGATGGAACCGAGGTGAGTCGAACCTCTGTCCGAAGATAACGACAACACAAGCTTCTACGGGTGTAGTGACAGATTTGATGTCACTCTAGGGACTCCCTGTCACCGGATTCCCTTCAGGTCAGCCTAATTATCTTCTTCAGGCTAGCCCCAGGCGGAGACTAGACAGCGTATCCCACTAAAGTTGAACCCTCATCCCGGTACATGGGCGATACAGAGCGAGAGCACGCTCACAGGTTATTAAGCTTTTGTAGGTTCCATTTCATTCGCAAAGCTTATAACGTCTTCAATCTTTATCATAATACTAGTTGCGGTATCATCGTCATGTTTTCCAGGCGAAATCTCCTTAAAGCCTTTAGTCGCCACCCCGACAACCTCTCCTTGCATGTTGACCACAGGTCCGCCACTATTACCTGCAATTATTCTAGCACTTATTACCGTTCTATGCTGGTTCATTCCCAGACTATCCGTCGCTTTATTGTATTTATCAGGGAAATGTTCAACACGATATTGTATTATCTCTCCTTTGTGAACATAAAGAGAATCGTTACCACCGAAATTAGGATATCCAATAACCTTAACATCCATCCCAATATAGTGAACAAAACTGTGGTTAAACCCGCTCCAATCTTCAAAATCATCAATTTTTAAGATGGCAATATCCCTATTCCTATCTAATTTTATAACAGAGGCTTTTTTCACTTCGCTTCCATACCTAGATCTACTTATACGAATGATGTCATACTCTCTGTAATCTCTAACCACATGGGCATTAGTCACGAATCCTATGTCGTTTAGGAAAAAACCAGTACCTTGTATAACAGGAATATATTCTATTTTTCCATCATCCTCTGCTTCGATACATAATTCAACCACCCAAACCTTTTTATTCCAAGATTCCGTGTTTTCCTCTCCAATTTTGAAAACAGGTAATTTGCAAATTTGGTTATATCTAAATGCTAGCTTTTCATAAATAGGATCTTGAGTTCCTTTTACAGCTCCAACATAATCTATCATACCTTTTACTACGTTCAAGATACTAGGATACTCAGAATTCGGGGCTTTATTTCTAATTTTTGTATATTTAGTTTCAAATATAAATTGTGCTTGTTCTAACGAGTTTATTTCCAGGCATCTAAGAATCGCTCGGATCTTTTTAATATAATCTCGTTTAACATTCAGTATTTTATTTACTGTTATTCCGGTTACACCAAGATGTTGTAAGCGATTATTAAGACGGGTTTTTAAATGGTTAACTTTAAAAGAGTTATCTTCTAAAATCTTAAGAATTTTCGGTCCGATGTAGACGATTTCATTTTCCACAAATGCAATACTTTTCGGAAATAAGTGCTTGGTTGTAGAGAATGTTATATCGTCTGCATATCTTGTATAAGTGCAGCCATTTTTCCTAGCAACCAATTGCAACTGTTTATCTAGATTAAAACAAACCATATTTGATAAGATTGGAGAAGTTGGTGCTCCTTGAGGCAAGCTATTTTTGTAACAACAAATATTAGCTATAACCGTTGCAGCCTCACTTCCCATCCCAAAAAAAGAAATCAAAACACCTCTTACTCTTCCAAAGTTTATAGAAGGAAAAAAATCTGCTAAATCAAAATTCAACAAGTGATTTTTTCCCAAATGCATTCTAGCATTCGTTACAATACTTCTATCTATAGTAAAACCATGTATTGATGCATTCGGTTTATAGGCAAGTTTAAATATCTTATTTAATTTTTCTTGTAATATTTTCAGTGCACCGTTAGGAGCGATAATTTCTCTAATCCCCCCACTTTTTTTTGAAATTGTAAAGGATGTGTAGTATTGGCTGGGGGTTTTCTCAAAAAGTATATATCTGAGGTGTGTAGGAGTTACTTCTAAAAGATTACAGACATCGCGAAAACTCTGTAATGATTTGAAAGAAGAAATTAAAGATTGATCATTTGCCATCAACTCTGGCTTAGCATTGAAATAGTTCATTATTTATATCTCCAAAAACGAAGTAGAGAACCGGCAGGATGAATTCTACCTTATTACTATTCGATAACAGCCGATAAGGAAAACGAGACCAAATTAGACAACGAATGCGTATTAACCTTTGTTTAATTCGCCACCGCATTTACGACAGTGGTAGTCAATTACCTCTCCTACCGATTCTTTAATATCTACTATACACTAAAATTGCCTTACATGCTTTAGAATAAACTATGTACATACTAATAATAAGACTTATCAACTAACTCTAATATTTTATACTTGTTTAAAAAATACACTTATCCCTTAAAGCAACCTGAAGGACGTTAACTCAATGACCATATTAACATGATTTAGTATAATGAAGAAAAAAATAACAAAACTTCACCCACAACTCCCAATACTAAACTATATACAAGCATTGAGGTGTTAAAATGGCTAATCAAAAAATCGAGGTGCAGCTTAACAGGCTCCCTTTGAGGGACTTCCCTTATAATATTTCTTCAGTTCTTTCTCAGATATCAACAGAGGTACTACAAGACGAAGACAAAAATATATTGGAAGAGATGCAATGGATCTCTGAAGCCGCAAATTTATATACTTCTACACCAATAATTGAAGATGACTATGAGAGGCGTTTTGATAAATATATTGACCAATTTCTTGAACCACAAATCATATATTATGAACAAGAACTGACTCTGACGGACAATGCATTCCTAAAATATAGATATGCTGACATTCTACTCGATTATCAAGGGAAGTTCTGCAAATCTTTAACCTTGAATCGTTATCAAATCTACACAATTTTACTGCCTAATTTGATTGAATTTGCAGAGAGCTACCTGCCCGACTTACAGCATAGCGACATAGATGAACCCTATCAAAGCTACCTCTGTATTATTGCCAGGGGAGTAGAAGTAAGTTTGTTATTCAGAAATGCATCATTTACAGCAAAACTCACCGAACTTCTAAGCCGTCGGCTTTCAGAGCTTAAGAAATATGATACAGACTTAAGATGGGCTTTGGAAACTTCGCAATTGATTAGAGAAATTTACAGGAGTAAGCTTATAGATAGCGAAGAACTCATCCAGGAACAGATTTGCTTAAGCCTTTTGGAAGAAGCGTCCGAAACTTTTCGCGAGCAAAATAAGCATCTTCTACAACGTCTCTTTTTAAATGAACTGATTGAATGGCTGAAGTTAACTGATCCCACTAAGAAAAAAATAAAAGATATGCAATTGTTGGTTGGTGCATCTTTTGAAGAAGAGGCCGTTGAACAGCAGGGAAGACTAGAAAAGCACAAACTTGTTGAAGCAAATTTTTTAGAACAAGCTCTTCATCATTATAAAAAAATTGGGGAGTCCGAGAAGGTAAAAGAATTGAAAGTAAAAATTCGAGATTGCTATCTGGATTCAAAAGATCTTTTAGAAGAAAATACTTTTTCTTGGCGAATACCAGATGAATCACTCGAACAAATCCAACAAAACAATGCCTTGTTAAAGAAATTAGAGTTAGAACAACTCCTAGAAATATTAAAAATGGATGATATTCTTATACCGGATATTGATGCATTGGAACGCCAAACAGTAAGCAAAAAAAAGACATTAAGCGACTTTTTAGGCAGAAGCTCCATGATTGTTCAAGGACGCAAAGTTTTTGAAGAAACGAATGATGAGGACCTCTATCAATTCAAACTCAACCAAGCGTATAGTTTAAATTTGTCTCTTGTACTGCATTATTATATGTTTCACATATTCAATATCGCTATTGAAAAGGGTCTTACAGCAGATGTTTTTATAGCAACTTTTGAGAAGTGGCCTTTGCTATATGAGAACAATGCAAAAATAATCAGAACAGGTATTTCAAGGTTTTTCGAAAAGGATTATATCAGTTGTCTTCATATTCTAGTTCCTCAACTAGAGGCATGTGTACGTAATTTGTTTGCTCAAGCCGGGTACCCAACAACAACCATTAAAAAAGGAAACACTCAGCATGAAGAAACTTTCACTTCGTTTTTGGAAAACCCTAAAGTCATCGAAAGTTTTGGGAAGCATTATTATAAATATCTTACGTTTGTAACTGTGGAACAAACAGGACTAAATCTAAGGAACAATATTGCCCATGGGCTTATTGATTCAGAAGCCTGCAATGAGGCAACTTGTATGATGGTTCTACATCTTTTTCTATCACTTACTCGACATGTTTTATCTCCGCAAGATAATGAGTAGATATAGGGAACTTATTTTATAGTTGTTTAAAACCAAAGTAGGCATAGCTTTATTTAACTACGCCACGCTTAATAATCCAAAGAAATCTAAGTGACGAGCAACGGTTTAAAAATACAATGCGTGTGCTTAACTTCCTATAGGGCTGTTTAACATCCATCTCTTGAACCTTAGCATAAGCTGCTTCACATACAGTACATCTTAACTTAAAATTCGATTTATATTTTAATATTTTTCATTAATAATTTTTCAAGATCAGTTGCTAAGCTCTTAAGTCTAACCAACTCGTGTTCCTGACTATTCCTTATTTTTCTCTTGTTTCTTTGTACTTGTTGGGCATACTGACATAACTCTATTATATCCGGATCCTTCCATCCAGAACTATAAAAGATCATTGTCGAATACTCTGGAACTTTTGTTCCGCTATCTAATCGATGTTCGCCCATTACAAGCAGAGAATCAAACAGTAATTTCATTCCTTTATCAAAAGTAATAAATATTGGTACTTCTTGATAGCCAGATATTTCTGCCAATTGAGAAGCTTGAGTTGGCATAAGCATATCAATTGAAGCTGCATATAACTTATTTAATATTTTCTCCAATCCTATAGAAGGACTAGTTTTTTTTAGTATAGTCGCTTCTTCACCTAAATAGTGGATCACGAAAGATGTACTTACAGGGGAGAAAACATTTATTTCATCAGCTATGTAGTGAAACATTTCTTTAATTTTCGTTTTTTTCTCTCTATCATCGAAATTTTTAAGTAAATATGCCTTTAAAATAGTTGTATATGATATAGCTGTTTGACTTTTAAACAACCCATTCTTAAGCAAAAGCGGTGCTTTACTGAATTTAACATCCTCATTAATCTGTTCATTTTTCGACAATAAATCGTTTCTAAATTCTATGTCAAACACTTTCCCTAAACAATCTACCATTAATTTGTATTTTTCAGGGTCTATATTACCTGTCGATTTCGATCTTGATGCTTCCTCACAAGCTAATGCATATATAACTCTTGAAGCAGTTTTCTTAACTATATTAATTACTTTTTCGAATTCATCTTTTTGGTTATAATAATATTCATTAAAACTCTCTCTATCTGTAACATAGTATCTAGCCATAACTGCAAAATTAGTATCAATAATAAACATAAATTCTTTATCACTATTTTTTAATATTAAATCATCAATATCATTTATTCTCCCATCAACCCAAGCTGACGAAAAAACGCTCATTGCCTCAAATCCCTTCAAAAGGTTTTCTTGCCATGCCAGAAATAGCAAAATTTAACCCATCTAGATACCACATATTAAACACTATCTAATTCAAACGTTAAGTTTTTACTTGCTTCTATTGGCCTCATCTCGGTTAAAAATACATTTTGTCTACTAATATTCATTATAACACCTGATTTATAAATTTAACGTTACTGGACGTTTGCTATTTCGGGCATAACAAAAACCCAGCCCTATTGAACTGCACCCCAAAAGTTAGACACCATCTAACTTTTGGAGGTGCAGTTTTTTTATGACCAGATTCAGTACACACGAAAAAATTCAAGCAGTTATGCGTTATCAAAAGGGATCAGAGAGCTTGCAAACCATCGCAAATTCAATAGGGCTTCACCATTCTGTCTTTATAAACTGGATTAGACAATATGAGCATCATGGTGAGGAAGCTTTCAACAAGGGCTATACATCGTATCCTGCGCAGTTTAAACTAGACGTACTTAATTATATGAACGAATGCGGGACGTCTGTTAGAGAAACGGCTGCAATATATAATATTGCGAGTCATAGTACCATTTTAAGCTGGCGAAGTAGCTTAGAATCACATGGAATGGACGCCCTACAACCAAAGAAAAAGGGGCGTCCATCCATGACGAAAGAACCTAGTGAACGAAAGAATCAAACGTTAGTAGAAGTCTGTAGAGGCTTTACAAGCAGAGGTAGAGCGTTTGAAAATGGAGAATGCCTATTTAAAAAAGTTGAATGCCTTAGTTCAAAACAAGGAAAAATCACCAAACAAGACAAAGCTCAAGTAGTCTATGAACTAAGGAACGAATACTCGGTGAAAGCACTTCTACTGCTAGCAGACATCCCTCGCAGCACGTATTATTACGTGGTAAAAACCTTTGGTATGTCAGACAAGGATTCGGATCTAAAAGACGCTATTCAAGCGATTTATGAGGAGCATGAAGGGCGATATGGTTATCGTCGCATCCGCGACGAGCTAGTGAATCGCGGACACCATGTCAATCATAAAAAGGTACAACGTTTGATGGAAGTATTGGGATTAAAGTGCTTGGTGCGCATGAAGAAATATCGTTCCTACAAGGGGACGATAGGTAAGATTGCACCGAACGTATTAGAACGTAACTTTTATGCTGAAAAGCCAAATGAGAAGTGGGTCACGGATATTACAGAATTTAAATTGTTCGGGGAAAAATTATATTTATCCCCCATGCTCGATCTATATAATGGGGAGATTATTACGTATACGATCGGTTCAAGACCCGTCTATTCACTTGTCTCTACGATGTTAGATCAAGCATTTATGCGTTTAACAGATACAGATACACTCCTCATGCATTCTGATCAAGGGTGGCATTATCAGATGAAACAGTATCGTCACGCCCTTAAGGAACGCGGTATCAAGCAGAGTATGTCACGTAAAGGTAACTGCTACGATAACGCCGTCATTGAGAACTTCTTTGGCATCATGAAATCTGAATTTCTGTATTTTAAGGAGTTTGAAGATATCGCGCATTTTAAACAAGAGCTAACAAAATACATCGATTATTACAACAACAAGCGCATTAAGGCAAAACTAAAGGGCATGAGTCCGGTACAGTACCGAACTCATGCCCAACAAGTCGCCTAATAAAATAGTCTGTCTAACTTTAAGGGGTCACTTCATATCAGGACTGGGTTTTCAATATGGAGGCGAGGGGAGTCGAACCCCTGTCCTCCATCTTTTAATCCGTTTTATATGATTTTAAACAGTCTTTTAATTGTTATAAAACCAAGGAATTAGCTTACTATGGCGCAGTTATTTACCTCTACGTGTTACGGTGTATTAGCTGGTTTGTCTACACAATGTCTATTTGTAGACCAATACTCATTTTCATTCTTTGATAACTTTTGAAATGACACTTACTGCGTTTTTATGGATTTTATCAAATGAATGTGCATATATCTTACTTGTTGTCCCTATCTCGGAATGACCCATTGCCTCGGAAATTGATTTCAATGAGACTCCCTCATTATACAGTATACTACACCATGTATGACGTAGGTCGTGCAATCTGATTTTTGGCAGTTTATTCTTTGCTAAGAATGCGCTAAATTGTTCTGTCACAGAATTCACACGATAAGGTCTACCATCTTCTTTGGTATATACATAATCGGTATCAATATAGGTATTCCCCAATCTCTGTCTCCATTCAGATTGTACAGATTGATGAGCAATCAGTATCTCGTATAGATCATCGTCGATATATAGTGTTCTTCTACTTTTTTCCGTCTTGGGGGCTTTCACTATTGTTTCTTTCCCTGCACTAGTTCTAACTTCATGGATATGAAGGCATCTGTTCTCTAAATCGACGTATTTCCACTTCAAGCCAACGATCTCTTCTCTTCTTAACCCTAGCAATCCAGCCAAATAAATGGGGACTTCCAACTTAGTGCTCTTAGCTGCCGCTAGAAGTACTTTCAGCTGTTCCTTAGTGTATGACTGACCTTCAAATTTTAATTTCTTAGGCAAACTCACTTGATCAGCTATATTCCCATACACATACTGCTGTTTCACACCATAATCAAGTGCTTTTCGTATAATTGCGTGATGTTTATGTACAGTGTTAGGAGAAAGTTTTTTGTCATCCATAAGATGTTTATAATATTGCTGAATATGATCTGGACGAAGCTTTTCTAATTCCACCGTCCCCATATAGTGAACTATATGCTTTATAATATTACGATATCCGTACTCGGTAGTAGCTTCACAATTGTATTTAACATAGTTGTCCATCCAATTCTCAAGGAATTGCTCCATAGATAACTTTGGAGTATGAGCTAACAAGTTACGTTGCTTTTTGTAAATAAATTCGTTGAGTAATTTCTTTGCTTCCTTCTCTGTGGTTACTGTTTGATACTTTCTCATTCTTTTATCTCCGGAGGTGAATTTTACGGCGGTGCTTCGGGTATGCCTGCTTTCTTGACCAGCGGCAGCGGATTCACGGAAACCCTGCGCCAAACCGAGCTTAGCAAGCCCAGCTGGCTGGGGTCTAACTCGCCTGCATCGCTTCCTCTGAATCATGCATTGCAGGCTAATATCGATACGCTGAAGAAAAGAATGGGTTATCACTTTGTTGTCAAGAGAGTTCCCATCCCTCCCGCATTAGCGGAAGTACGTTTACGGCGACAATCCAAGTAGAAAACAAGGGTGTGCAGCACTTCCCTTTTGCCTGGCCTGTTGAAATTCAGCTGCGCAGCGGCAATCAATACAGTGGTCGCCAAGAAAACAACTACCGTCGATCTGACCACGTGGAAAACGGGAGCCTACACCCTGACCGATTCCATACCGGTCTCAGGCCTTAATACCGGAACCTATGATATCGCGATTGCGATCATTGATCCGGAAACGAATAAGCCTGGCGTGGACGTTGCGAATACAAACCGGCTGACAGATGGCTCATTCAAGTTGAGCAGTGTGACGAAGTAAACGCTGTGACATGAAAAGAGCAGGAATAATGGGCACAGCACCCTTTGTTCCTGCTCTTTCTTTTATTGAATAATAACTATCGTCAGCTGAACACAACTATCAATAAGTTCCAGCCTCTCTCCCCTAAACGGGAGGCACAGGTATCATTTGATTGCGTTCCATCAGAATCCACAACTCTTCAACCAATTCTTCTGCGGGGTAAGACTCGGAAGAGGTAATCCACCATTCAATCATGCCTGCCATTGCGGAAGCGAGGAATTGAAGCATAATCTCCTTGTTCCTTCCCTGGTTGATGCCACTCATGTCGATCTGTTTATCCAATCCTCGAAGCAGAGCAGCCTGCAAGCGGGTTCGAAATTCCGGGACGCTTTGATCAGCCAGCACTGCATCATAGAATGGGGCATGCTCTCTCAGATACCGAAAACTGTGCAGTAAAGCTTCTTTGGAAGGAAAAATGCCAGTAACTCCGCAGAAGAGACTGCTCTCAATCAGCTCCACCAAGTGGGATTTAATACACTGATCCAGCAAGTCAAACTTGTCCATAAAATGCAGATACACCGTTCCGCGACTTACATTGGCCCGCTCAGCGATTTGATTAATCGTGATTTGCTCAAAATTTTCCTCGGACAGCAGTTTAATAAAAGCCTCTATAATCGATTCACGTGATTTTAGTATTCTTCTATCCATGCTTACTCCTTTTTGATCGAACAGAGATTGAACAATACCGTGAAATGTGTTCAATATTGTACATATTCCATTGTTTTAACAATTGTTCCCCAATCCCATTATAAGTACAATCAATTATATTGAACGGCTATGTACAAATCAACCAACAACCAGCAATACCGAATGGAGGACGACAATGATGAAAGCAGTAGTGATAGAGAATTATGGTGGCTCGGAAGTTTTTGCGGAGCAGGAGTGCGATATACCACATATTCGTGATACACAGGTGCTCGTGGAGATGAGGGCGACCACGGTATCCTCAGCAGATCAACTGATCAGGAGTGGAACATTCCGTCAATTCATGCCCACCCAATTCCCTCATGTTCTTGGAGTCGACATCGCTGGTATCGTCGTGGCTACCGGAAAAAAGGTTACTCGTGTACAAACCGGGGATCGCGTTCTTGCAGTGTCCCGTACAGGCGGGGGCTACGCTGAATATGTCGCTGTGGAAGAATGCGATCTTGCTGTGATACCGCAGTCTCTTTCCGATGCAGAAGCCGCTTCGCTCTCTGCTTCCGGCATGACGGCCTGGCTATCCCTATTTCACTATGGCAAGCTGCAGCCGGGACAGCGTATTCTGATCCACGCCGGTGCAGGTGGCGTAGGACATCTCGCCATACAATTAGCCAAACAGCATGGAGCTTATGTGATTACCACAGCTCAGGCACATAATCATCCCTTTGTTCTTCAGCTCGGTGCCGACGAAGTGATTGATTATACAACAACCGACTTTGCGGAGACTCTGAGTCCTGTTGATGTCGTGCTGGATATGGTTCGTGACCCAGATGTCGATAAAGTTACGGGAATCGGAGTAACAGAACTGAAGAATTACAACATTTTAAAGGATAATGGGACGTTCATCTCTCTTGTAAATCCGGCGATTGCGAAACACCCTCTCATCCGTGGGATTGATGCCCAGTTTGCCTTGATCACCCCGGGTGCGGGTGACTGGGAAGCGTTTATTCAATGGATTCAGACGAATAAGCTCGACATACATGTGGACCACGTATTCCCCTTTACCGGCCAAGGTGTAGCCGAAGCTCATGAATATTACGATACCCGGAATAAGAGAGGCAAATTAGTCATTCAGAGGGACTCTATTCACAGATAATCCATCGCTAGAAATCTTACTACGTCTAGGATGGTCGAATTGTGCAATCGGACAGGCGTTAGGACGGCACCATTCCGCGATTGCCAGAGAGCGGCTATGCGGGGGTGAAGATAGCATGTACACGGCGGAGCATTCCCACTCGGCCTACATCGCACGCCTAATGTCCAGTAGACCTGTAGGAAGGCTGACTGCGGAACTGGCCTTTGAACTTGAAGAGAAGCTCCATCAAACCTTTTGTATGCTTCAAGACGATCTACCGATGGTGGTATGCGAGTCACCTTGCTGAAGGCGAAGTAAAGGTGCTGCGGCATAAGGGAAAGCGTAGTAGGCCTATCATCCATAGTCTGTCATCGTAAAAATGCTTCAAAAGATTTATGACCCTCACTGGCTTAAGCGTGCAAGCGCGGGTCCGACGGACTTAGCCAGTGCAAGGTTGGCCGGTTGCCCCACTTCCCTCTGCCGGACCAAGGGCGTCAGCTCACAGCGTGAATATGGAGTTATGCGAAGTCATTACTTCTTGTATGTTAATACGTTCTCTACCGGTGCTGCGTTATCCTGCCCGTTAGCTTAATGAAAGGCTGCCTAGCGACAGCCCCTCTCAGTGTTGAACTATAGTTCCCGTTAACGTAATTTACTTTGAATTCAAGGCTTTACAAAAAGCACATTAGATAACATCTATCCGAGCCCGTAATACTGTTCATGTATAAACGACGGAAATTGAAATTGATGTCCATTATTTCATTAAGACTTTTCTTTAATTTATTCAGATAGAGTAAATAGAAATGGATTTTTGTTCAGCATTACTATAAAATGGAATTATAATTTGAAATGATGTTTCATTATATGAAACCAAAGGAGGAGGAATTATTTGGCTTACAATTTCTATGGTCTTGACCACGTTCAACTGGCTGCCCCAGAAGGATGCGAAAAAGAGGCTAGGAATTTCTTCAATAACTTATTGGGTTGGACGGAGATTCCAAAACCTGAAATTCTAAAAAAACGTGGTGGCGTTTGGTTCCAATGCGGTACTCATCAAGTACACATCGGAGTACAAAGAGATTTTGTTCCCGCTACAAAAGCTCACCCAGCATTTCACGTACAGAACTTAGATAAGTTGCGCGAATATCTGCATCACAATAATATTCAAGTAATTGATGATGAAGCAAGAGTTGATGAAGGAGTAAAACGCTTCTATTTAAACGACCCTTTTGGAAATCGACTTGAGTTTTTAGAATGGCATTCATCATAAGCAAACGAGCTCATTTTTGTTTGAAATATCGTTGAAAAATTGGCTTTTTGCGTGATTAACGACATGTAATTAACTTTAAGCTCACTCGCAGTTTGCCGTTGCCATATTCCTTGGAATTATCCTGCCCGTTAACGTAAAGAAGCTGCCGATCAGCACCGGCAGCTTCTTCCTAGTCGGTTATTTAACTATCGTCTCCCGTTAGCTCAATGAATTGTGCTACGATTCTCTGCGTAGTCAGTAAAGTCAGAATTAAGGGCACCCGATCAGGTGCCCTTTGTGTGTACATATTCCACCTGGAAACTTTAGTACACGTTTTCTACTAGTGGCCGCGGCTGTGATCGTTTCCCGTTGGTCGAACAACAATTTCTAATCTCAGTACTCTCTTTTATTTCCCTTCTTTACGAATTCCCACTCGATCTCAATATTTTGTCTAACTCTATGCAGAAGATGAAACAATGTTTCGGATTCTTCTTCAGAAAGTCCCGCTAACGCAACCGAGTTAGAATAATCCCCTTCTCTCTTTAGAAAGGGGTATGCTTGCTTACCCTTTTCAGTTGAAAATAGCCTTTTAATTTTTTTGTTTGTTTCATCGTCTTTCTTTTCAACAAACCCAGAGATTTCGAGTTTTTGTATCGCACGTGCTGCAGTTGTTCGGTCCACCTTTATCATTTCCGCTAGCTTTTCTTGAATAATTCCCGGGTTCTCACATATACGAACCAGATATAAGTACTGCCCTTTTGTAAGATCTAATTCCTTGAACTCAATATTGCTTATGGAATCCAAAGCTCTAGCGATCATTCCAACTTCGCGAAGTATTTCCCTCATTCGAACACCTACCAATAGATTTTTTGTTGCATTTACAACAATATTATTTTATTATATACCTGTTATTGATGCTAAATTCATTATGACGATTTTTTTTGAAAAAATAAATCCAGAGAGGAATAAACGCGAACACAAAAAGAATCACACGACCTGAGGAATTAGAAAATGCATTCTTAATTAGAAAGAAAGTATTTGTTGATGAACAGGGCGTACCACTTAAAGATGAATTTGATGAATTTGATGAATTTGATGCGCTGAATGGACAATGTGAACATATACTCGCCTATTACAATGGGCAACCAATTGGCACAGGAAGGATTCGCATTCTTGATGGAATAGGTAAATTAGAACGAATCTGTATTTTAGAGCCATACCGGAAATTTGGGATTGGGAAAAAAATCATTTCCGCATTAGAAGAAATCGCTGTTGAAAAAGGAAATCATCAAGTTAAATTGCACGGGCAAACTCAGGCAGAGGGGTTTTATAGAAAACTTGGCTATCGGACTTCATCAGCTGAATTTATTGAGGATGGTATCCCTCATATTGTAATGATTAAAGATATTCTTTCACAATAATGAAGAAGTTTGGCGTAACGACATTTTCCCTTTTCAGCTGTGGGATATTCATATTAGCCCTTGGGGTTTCACTAACAATACTCTCCGACCTTGGAGCTTCACCTTTTGATGCACTTTTAGTCGGTCTATCCAAAAATGTAGGTCTTACAGTGGGAAGTTGGGAAGTGCTTATCGCAATACTATTGATTGGATGTAATTCATGTTTATCCAGACATCGACCGGAATTATTAGGGTTGGTAACTGCATTGATAACAGGTCTCGGTATCGACATATGGATTTTTTTGTTAAAGGATCTGATCGAGCCTAAATTGTGGATCAGTAAACTTGCTTTTTTGGGTTTAGGTTTAATATTAATTGGGTTAGGTACTTCTATTTATTTGCAAGCGAATTTCGCGCCAATTCCAGTGGACAGACTAACATTAGTCTTACAAACGATTACTGGGCTCAATATACTATTTACGCGCACAATCATATATCTGTTTTTCTTGATAGCCGCAATTATTTTCAATGGGCCAATTGGTATTGGAACTCTACTAACCGTATGTCTGGGCGGTTTAATTCTTAATACTTTATGCCACTTACACAGAAAGCCATGAACCTATTGATAAAAACAAGTGGACACACATAAGTGCCTGTTTTTGATAAAAGGCATCCACAATAGTAAATATTTATGGAAGGATTATATGAAATGAAAACAAAAATAACAGGTGTGATTTTATACCCTTTGTTTAGTGAATATGAATTAACCGTTGCCCTTTCCATTCTTAAGCAGGGAGATCACCCGATAAAGACGATAGGGATTACTTCAGCACCAATAATAGGTGAATCGGACCTAACTTGCATTTCTGATACAACGATCTATGATGTCGATATCAATACGCTAGATAGTCTATTACTTCCAGGATGTATGGATATTTCAACGCTGTATGATAATGAAGATCTGATAGACTTTATAAATAAATGTTCCCTTTATAATAAGGATCTTGTAATTGCAGCAATCTCAAGTTCTCCATATCTATTAGCAAAAGCAGGATTGTTAGAAGATCGTAAATACACAATTGGCATGTATGAAGAACAGAGAAAGGAAACAGGTTTTTTTAAAGAAGAGAATTATTGTAATGATCTTGTAGTCCAAGATGGGAAGATACTGACTGCAAGAGGAAGAGGGTTTATTGAATTCGGTGAGAGATTTGGACAATTATTGAAGTTGGATTTCGATTCCAATTGGTATCATGGAGTATAATTTGAATAAAAATTCAATGATGAAAGTTACTACAATAACATCATATTCACGCATCGGGCCTGACGCAGTGTGCCTGTAAAATCGTTTGTCCCAATTGACAACATAAAGAAGGGGCCATTTCATCAGCCTTTCTCGGATTACTAGCTTAACTTCCAAACCTGTTTCAAATTCGTCGCTTGGTTGTCAAAGCTCCCTTTTCATATGATAAGAACGCCTGTCGATGACCACTCGATCTTGTTCTGGCTTGCCTTTAAGGATTAAGGTAATGATGTTGGTCAGTAAGTTTAGATTACAGCTTATCGACCTATATAAGTTCTTGTCCTAACTCAATATCAAGAACTTATATACTTTTCTGAAATTGACAGAAGTTTATCCCATTTCCGATTTTAACAAGAACTTGAACTACTCCCGACAATCTCTTCTTTCTTTGCAAGAGGTACACCAATATGTTCAAGATGCTTAATAGTCTCGTTTAGTGTACTTGGAAATTCAACATCACTTGTTGTTCTGTTGGAAAATAACTGTCATTCTCAGTAAAGAAAGAAAAGATAGTCTCATTTCCTAATTGGGATTTTATCACAGTTCTTTCAATCTTCAACACTTCACTGTACCGTTTTTTTACAACTTTAAGATTCTTAGTTCTCCAAAATATTCCTCAAAAACCTTTTATCATTGTATCTAACTCCTGTCTGTCATCAAATTTTTAGCTATCCGATTACATTAGATATTCGAGATTTAAATTTAAGTTCCTTTTTCAACTATCCTGCCCGTTAGCGTAACACGGCTGCCAATCGATGTCGGCAGCCGTGTTTTAGTTTATTTATTGAGCTATCGTTTCCCGTTAGAATTCCTGTAAAA
>NZ_JAGGRD010000061.1:18053-123724 GCF_018613005.1 Paenibacillus sp. ISL-20 | reverse complement strand
ATTCAAAGCAGCTTGCACGAAAGCCCAAGGGAACCGGGAAATCAGCGTAAGTCTCAGGTATCTTCGTTACAAGCAGCAAGTGAGAGAGAAACTTCGAAGTGAGGAAGGCTATGCGTTGTCGGTGCGGCGAATGGTCGAACCGGAGAGTGTGTTTGGGCAGTTGAAGAATAACCGGGGATTCCGGCGATTTCTGCTTCGAGGACTGACGAAAGTGAGCCTAGAGGTCGGATGGCTTTCGCTTGCCCATAATCTGCTCAAGCAAGAGGCAACAGACCGAAAAGCAAGAAATGGCGGTGACATCCTGATCACCGCCATTTCTTCATTTGAAACATTTTTTAATCGGACGAACCGTCCATCAAGTGAGCAAACCTACTTATGGGACAGCTCCTTTCCATGATTCAAGATCATGCCCTCTCACCACCGAACGGTGCAAATGGCATTTTCATATTCTTAGATCGTGCCCGATGCTAATTCGCCATCGCTTAGGCCTGTGCACCCTGCAGCTCGTGACGATCCGATTCGTCCCGAATGTCGCCCACGATTTCCTCCAGGATATCCTCCATCGTCACCAGCCCAATTGCCGTGCCGGATTCGTTCGCGACGACGGCCATATGAACGCGGATTTGCTGCATCTTGATCAGGACGTCCTTGATCGAAGATGATTCCGGAAAACGCGGCATGTCATGAATAAAGTCATTCACGCTGCAGTTTCTTCCGGCCGCTATGCCCGTCAGCATCTCCTTCGTATGGATAAACCCGATGAAATCCTCCGCGCGTCCCGCTTCCGTCACCGGGTAACGGGTATAGTCGTACTCGCCGAGAACTTCCAGGATATTGGCAAGGGGCCACCCTCGTTCTACTGTTACGATGCGATCTTTTGGGACCATGATTTCACGCAAGGTGCGCTCCTCAAAAGCAAATATATTGGTCAAATAACCCATCTCGGTTTGGTTAATTTCGCCGCTCTCGTAACTCTGATCCACGATCCACTTCAATTCCTCTTCGGAATGGACCGTTTCATGCCCTGCCGGCTTTACGCCGAATAATCGAAGCAGAAGACGCGAAGCTCCATTCAGTGCATAGATAAACGGATACATGATCTTCCCGAACCAATACAAGGGAGATGCCAGCAGTAACGTCATTTTCTCGGCAAATTGAATCGCTAATGTTTTAGGTGCCAGTTCCCCGATGACGACGTGCAGGAACGTAATGATCCCAAGGGCAATGGCATAAGAGAGTATCGTTGCAACCGCCGCCGGCACGTCGAATCGTTCAAACAGCGGATGCAGCATCCTTTCGACGGTCGGTTCGCCCAGAGCGCCAAGCACGAGGGCCGTAATGGTGATTCCAAGCTGGCAAGCGGACAAGTAGTAATCCAGCTCATGGGCTACCTTCTTGGCCGTGACTGCCCGTTTATTCCCCTCTGCAATCAATTGATCGATCTGGGACAGCCGCACCTTCAATATGGCGAATTCGGCGCCCACGAAAAATGCAGTCAGTCCTATAAACACAGCTACCAAAAATAAATTTAACACGATTATTCCGTCCAATGATTTCCCTCTTGCGAGGGATTCACCTCCAAAAAAGTTATGGTCTGAATGTACACGGGATCACTATGCCCTTGATCACCCGTGTCTGAGAATGACGTGTTTGATCTGGAAATTATCCGTTTCGGCTACGGCCCATACATGCTCACCATGCTGGATCTCATCGCCGTCTTGAGCCGTCGTGCCTTTCTGATACTGTATCCAGCCGCCGATCGTATCCATCTCCTCGTTATCCTCGAATACCAAGCCGAAGCGCTTCTCAAGCTCCTCCAAGAGAACCCGTCCGCTTATCAGGTATTCCCGTTCACCGATCTTGCGGATATCCGCCACTTCATCTTCATCGAATTCGTCGCGAATTTCCCCTACGATCTCTTCCAAGATATCCTCCAGGGTCAGAATCCCCGCCGTACCGCCGTATTCATCAATCACCAAAGCCATATGCATCTGCTCCTGCTGCATCTTCAGCATGGCATCCTGGATCGGCGTAAATTCAAGGACGACCGGGAGATCCCGAACGAATTCTTCCAGCTTGCGGTCTCGTCCGGCCACGATGTGGGGCAGCATCTTTTTGACGTTGACGACGCCAACCACCCGATCCTTGCTGCCGTCCTCGATGACAGGGTACCGCGTATAGTTGTGCTCATCCAGGATGCGGACGATGTCCGGGTGTTTCATGCCTTTATCCAGTGTGATCAGATCCGTTCTCGGTACCATAATGTCTTTGGCCACTCGCTCATCAAACGAAAACACGTTTTCCATGTAAGCCAGCTTGGTCTCATTGATCTCGCCACCCTGAAAGCTCTGCGCCATGACGATGCGCAGTTCCTCTTCCGAATAGGCCTGCTCATGGGGCGTAGGTTTCACGCCGAACAAACGAAGCAGCACGCGCGAGGCTCCATTTAACGCCCAAATGAACGGATACATCAACTTTCCAAACCCATACAGCGGAGCTGCAAGGAGCAGCGTCGTCTTTTCCGAGAATTGAATAGCCAAGGTCTTGGGCGCCATCTCCCCAACCACGACATGCAAAAATGTCACGAGAATAAACGCAATGGCGTAAGAGGCAATCGAGGCCGTTGAAGCCGATACGTCAAACCAATCGAATAGAGGGTACATGATGCGTTCAACGGCCGGCTTGCCGATGGCCCCGAGCCCCAGCGCCGTAACCGTAATGCCGAGCTGGCAGGCCGAGAGATAGTAATCGAGATCCCCGGCTACCTTTTTGGCAACAACCGCCTTCTTGTTTCCTTCCGTTATCAATTGATCGATCCGCGACATGCGGATTTTAACGACGGCGAACTCGGACGCCACGAAAAAAGCGGTCAACGCAATCAATATGGCAAGCATGATTAAATTAGTGATGGTAATAATATCCAATGATTTCCCTCTTCAGAGGGATTCACCTCCAGATTGAAATAAAGGCCCTATGTTGTGCATCAGAACAGGTCATGTCTATATACGATATTTCCATGAAAAAGAGGTAGTTCGCAGATGAGAATATTACAGCCTAATTCCGCAATTTGATCCATTTGCAATAACGCCTTCCCAATGTACTACCTCCTCTCCAGGAATCTATTTTTCATATTTACGAAAAAATTATATCATGACAGCCCTCAAACCATCCAGTTGCACGTTATGGTTTGAGGGCGGGTTCCAGCACGAATTCACATAATTCTCACTTGTTTGATGAGGTATATTCCTTCGTGGTACTAAATATGCCCTGTTATGTATTAAAATGTACGTTTCATCTATTGCTCATCCATTCATAACCATAATGGCATTCGTCTGGAGGGATCCGTGCAGGCTGGTTCAACTTACAGGAAAAAACCGCAGGATCGTGGCTGGATCCTGCGGTTTTTCCATCATGTTGTTACGTATTTCGTTATCCATGGAGATCGACGGTTTTGTTAATATCCGAGTCACCCTTCGGCTGTTGGCCCACCATTTTTTTGAAGAAGGCTTTCACCGTTTTAGTTTTGTTTCCGGTTTCCCAATACTCCGCGGTATCTGTATCCACCTTGATCAGAATAATGTTGGGATCGTCGTAGGACGTTTGCAGAAACTTCTCATATGCCGCATTCCAGAGCGCCTTTTTCCGCCCAAGGTCATCCACGACTCGGGCCGTTCCCCGAATCGATACATAGGAGTTGCCGACATAAGCGACATTGACGTTGGGATTGGCCGTAATTTCTTGATATTTGCTGGTGTCCCTTTTCGTTAAAAACCACAAATCGCCGTCGAATTCGATATCCTGCGTTTGCATCGGTCTGGAATTGATCCCGCCCTCCGATATCGTGGAGAACATCGCCGTTTCGATATCCTTAATAATATCCTTCACGGTCTCGACCGCTTCTTGGTTCACTACAGTTCCGTTTGACATCTGAATCACCCCATCCTTGTATTTAGTCTGTATTTACACTTCCCATAATTGAGTTAAACGATGAATCCTTTATAATTCCGTTTTCCTTTGCTGAGTCAATCTATCATGATCCAGGCAGAGCCTAAACCATCCGCCTGCACCAAAAAAAGCCGGAAACTGCCAGCGCAGTCCGACTTTTTGTGAACAATTCGTTATGATGAAGCTTACTTTATTTCTTTGTACCTTGCGCGCCACTATACACGCGCTTTGAATTCAAGTGCGTAAACAGATGAAGGTCGTAACCGATGCCCCCGCTGCCATGCTTCTACCGGCACCTTGCTTTCTTTGCACACAATATGATCCGGCTGGAATACGGAGTTAATATCATCGTAAGAATTGCCGGTGATTTCATAAAGGATCGTTTCACCGGAAGCCTCGAAGGCCTGCAGATCCAGCACGGCTGTTACCTCCTCCAAGCTGCGATTAACGATAAATACGGTGACATTGTTGCCGTCGTCATTCGTCCCGGCCACAATGTCCAGGTCCGGAAGCGCGTCTAGCTCCACAGGCGTCTTCTTGCTTGATGCCACGGAGAAAGTTCCACATTCCGCTTGAACGGGGAGAATACGCCGGACGTCCCGATTCGCGTAAAGCTTTAACACTTCATAAGTCGGCGTCCCGTATATCGTGAGCGGAAGCCCGCTCCATCCAGGCTCCTTGCCGCAATACTGATCCGCATAGTAGTCCCCGACCCGGATGCATCCTCCAAGCCAGCCATTCACAAGATCGGAGAAGCTGCCGATATGCACCATGTCGCTGCAGCGAATCATTTCGTTCAGGTTGGCGGCATTGGCCACCGCGGCTCCCAGCGTATGTTCGTTCGGCAGCCCTTTTCGCACCGTATTCGGATAGTACATTGTGTTGTACTCGGTGATCGCCAGCTTCACGTGGCTATGCTTCGACTGGGATCGGATCAGCTCCGTTGTCTGCCGGATATGGTGCCGGGTCCACTCGGGATAAGAGGCAATCGCTTTATATCGTTCCTCTGCCGGCGTATCCCGGTTCATGCCGAAGGGTCCGTAGCCGTGATACAAATGCAGCGTCAAATAATCCATATACTCGCCTGCCAGATCCAGCACGGTTCGGTTCCATTCCTGCTCGTAATGTCCACAGGCCAGCAGCACGATGGAATCGTCCGCCTCCTTCATGGCCCTGGCAAACGAGATCGTCCGCTCCGCAAACCGGTCTGCCGTACAAGTGCCGACCTGCCATTGGCCCCATACTTCGTTGCCGATCTCCCAATACTTGACGTTATATGGTTCAGGGAAACCGTTTCGGGCTCGCAGAGCTCCCATCGGCGTATCAACGCTCCCATTGCAGTATTGGATCCACTGCGCAGCTTCTTCAGGGGTACCCGATCCATCGTTCACGCATATCAAAGGCTCCACCTGCAGCTCGCGGCAAAAGCGGATGAATTCGTCCGTTCCGAAATATTTGCTGGTCCATCCTCCCCAAGCCTCGTTGTACATAACCGGTCTCTCCAGGACCGGTCCGATGCCATGCTCCCAATGGTAGGCGCTGATGTAATTGCCCGCGAGCCTCATCATGCCCGCATTCAGTCCTCTCGTCATCTCGATCACTTCACGCTTCACCATCGCAATGCTATCGATCGGCAGCAGGGACACGTGATCGATCCAGAGCATGCCGGTGGATACGTGATCGATCCACCTTGGATGCTCGGCCGGAACATACACCCGGATCTCGGCATCGCTGCAAGCGCGTGTTATGGACAGCTCTCCCTCGTATTCCTGCCAGTTGTGGCTGCACAGCTCCACGCGAAGCTGACCAAGCGTCTCTTTCGTGCGCCGATCCACGGCTTCGACCCTCACGTATTGAAGCTCAATGGAAGCACGGGCAACAAGCCGGACCGTATACTTCATCGGACCCTTTAATGCCGCTTTTTGCGCGATGCCAGCATAGGCTTCATCATCGCTCAGGATCCGGATGCGCTGGGCGCGTCCCGAATGCCGGGGTGCCGGCGCTTCCATGGCGTACCTGGTGTTACGCCCGTTGGTATAGGCGCGCCAGCTTCCCGATACCGGCGTCTTGGTCTCCGC
Source organism: Paenibacillus sp. ISL-20 (assembly GCF_018613005.1). Lineage (NCBI taxonomy): Bacteria > Bacillati > Bacillota > Bacilli > Caryophanales > Paenibacillaceae > Paenibacillus > Paenibacillus sp. ISL-20. Next base: position 117,701 of record NZ_JAGGRD010000061.1, on the reverse strand, counting down.
CTCGCTTTCAAAATCCATGTCCTTTAACGGAAACGCGAGCATCGCCTCCATATGGTCCCGAATATCCTCCACAAAGTGCCCGAACAGATAAGGATTGATCGTATGCTCGCTCTTTTGGCTGCAATCAATGGTAATCGTTGCGTTCGTATTCAACATAAAACCTCCCAAAGGAATTTTAGGCTGGCCCGTGCGATCGGTATCGGAAATCAACCTTTAATCGATCCAATCATGACGCCTTTAACGAAATGCCGTTGCACGAACGGATACATCAGCAGTACAGGTAAACTTGAGACGATAATTACCGCGTATTTAATACTCTCGGCAAGTAAAATTTTATCCTCCAGTCCAACGCTGCCGTCCACGGAAGCGGATTGGCTGATCAGCAGAATTTCGCGCAGCACCAGCTGAAGCGGGTGCAAATTCTCGTTACGAATATAGATGAGCGCATTAAAGAATGAATTCCAGTGACCTACCGCATAAAACAAAACCATGACTGCCAGGATCGGCTTGGACAGAGGCAGAATGATACTGAAAAGCAGCCTCCAGTTGGAGCAGCCGTCGATATGGGCGGCCTCCTGCAGCTCCCAGGGAATGCTCGATTGGAAATAGGTCCTCATCACAATCAGATTGTAAGTGGCGATGGCGCCGGGAACAATCAGCGCCCACATCGTATCGACCATTCCCAAATCCTTGACCAGCAGATACGTTGGAATCAACCCTCCGCTGAAGAACATGGTCAGCGTAATAAACACCATGATGGCATTGCGCCCCGGAAGATCCGGCCTCGATAGCGGGTAAGCCGCCAAAATCGTCATGATAATATTGATCACTGTACCGACAATCGTATAGAAGATCGTGTTGCGATATCCTATCCATATCTTTTCGTTTTGCAAAATATTCGCATAGGCATCCAGCGTGACGCTTTTCGGCAGCAGCCAAACTTCGCCGTTCAATACCCTTGTCGGATCACTGAACGAAGCGCTGACAATAAAAATCAACGGGTACAGCACAATGACGATAATGATCGCGGCGATCACGTATAGGATGACATCGAATACCCGCTCATTCGCGGCTTCTTTTACTATCGACGGCTTGGGCATGGCGCGTCCCCTCCTTTACCATAAGCTTGTCTCTGACGTCTTACGCGCAATCCGGTTTACGAACAGCAGCAGGATCAGATTGATGACCGAATTAAACAGCCCGATCGCTGCCGTGTAACTGTATTCTCCCTTTAAAATACCTGTCGTGTAGACAAACGTGGAAATGACGTCGCTCGATTCCAGATTCAAGTTGTTCTGCATCAACAATATTTTCTCAAAACCAATGTTCATGAAATGGCCGATATCCAAAATAAGCAAAATGATAACGACAGGCGCGATTCCCGGCAAAGAGATGTGCCAAATACGCCGCAGCCTCGACGCCCCGTCCATCTTGGCCGCCTCGTAGAGCTGCGGGTTCACCCCGCTCAGAGCCGCAATATAGATGATGGACTGCCACCCCATGTTCTGCCAGATGTTAGATCCTATAAAGATGGTCTTGAACCAGCTAGCTTCCTCAAGAAAACGGATCGGCGTACCGCCGACGGCCTCAATCAACAGATTGATCGGACCGCTATTGGGCGAGAGGAACACGTTCAGAATGCCAACGATCACAACCACCGAAATAAAATGTGGAATGTACGTAATGTTTTGTAGCCATTTGCTGAAGGTCTTGTTGCGTATTTCATTGATGATCAGCGCCAGCAAGATCGGAATCGGGAAGGCGATCAACAAGGAAAACAAATTGATGGACAGTGTATTCCACAACAGCCGCCAAAAATAATACGAATCAAAGAAGCGTTCGAAATGCCCGAAGCCCTCCCAGCTGCTGCCGAGGATTCCTTTTGCCGGATTGAAATTTTTAAACGCGATCTGCAGCCCGTACAACGGACCATAATGAAAGACCAGATACCAGACGACCGGCAGAAGCAGCATGAGATACAGGTCATATCGCTTGGCCATTTGCCTTAAAAGGCGGGGACCCCGCCTCGAATCGCTTCGAGGCAGAGCCATCGATGTATCGGCTTTGACACGCTTCATGGGCATCCACTCCTTATCCATGATGTAGCAGCATTATTTCTGCATCTTGTCATAGGCATCCTGATACAATTGCTCCAGCTCGCCTACTTTCATCTTCTTGAGCGTGGATTGGAATTCTCCCCACTTGTCGAAGCTAAGGGCGCCAACAATGAATTTCGTGCTTTGCTCTTCGTAATATTTGTCGATATCGTTGCGCAGAATGTTGACCTGCTGTGCGGTTTGTTCATCAAACATCGGAGCCGCATAACGGACCTCCGGCATGAACGGATCCAGTTTCTGCTGCGCTTCCTTCACCTGCGGCGGATTGATGAAAGATGCAACCTGCTCGCTGATGAGATGAGGTGCCCCTCCGCCGGCGTAAGGCGTGATTTTGGCCTGATTGGTAATATCCTTCAGGAAATCTTCGGTATAGAACGGAATCCCGTCCTTAAGTTCATAATGCTCCCCTTCCCTGCCGAATCTCAGAAGCGTCGATCCTTCGTCACTATAGAAATAGTCGATCCAGCGCATCGTTACTTCCGGGTATTTATTAATGGATGTGATGGCAAAGGCTCCAAAATCCCGCGCAATCGGCAAGGCCTGGCTTTGCATCCGATCTCCGTTCGGGCCAGCCGGAGGCGCGATTCCGGTATACTGGTCCTGGATTGACAAGAAATTATTGTTGGTCTGGTCAAAGAAGAATCCCGCATTGCCCGACCCCTGCTTGGCCAAATATTGCGCTTCGGTGTGTGAGAAAATCTCGGGATCCAGAAGCTTCTCCTTGTAAAGCTTGTTTAAGTACATGAGCATCTCTTTATTCTTGTCGCTGCCCATCCAGATGCTAACTTTGTCATTCTCGATATTGACGTTATAGCCGAGCTGGGAATCCAGTCCGAATGATCCGCTCATTGCGGCCACAACCGGCAATCCGAGCCGAGCCGTCATCGGGATTTCGTCCTGTTTACCGTTGCCGTTCGGGTCCCCGTCACGGAAGGCCAGCAGCACGTCATACAATTCGTCCGTCGTCTCCGGCACCTCCAGATTCAGCTTCTCCAGCCACATCTGGTTGATCCATTTCTTATCCGTCCGTGCCGCGCCCAGTGTTACAATGCCCGGAATCGCATAGATATGCCCCTCCGGCGTTGTGATGCCCGAGCGAATTTCGGGATATTGCTCCATCAATTTTTTCAGATTCGGAGCATATTCATCGATAAGGCCTTCCAGCGGAATCAATTGCCCTGCCGATCCGTAGCGAACGGCCTCGAGCGGTGATAGGCCGGAACGGAACAAGGCATCAGGCAGCTCGTTGGAGGCGAACAACAGATTTTTCTTCTCCTGGAAACCATCCGTCGGCGCTTCAATGAATTCTACCTTCACATTGCTCAATTTCTCGTAATCCTGAAATACCGGCATCTCTTTGAACGGACCGTTCACGGGTGCAATCCGGGTGAACATCTTGAGGTCCACGGGCTGCTCTACAATCGGAAACCCTGTAGCATGAACCACATTCTCTGTACTTTCGGGTGTTGCTTCTTTCTTCGAACCTCCATCGGAACTGCATCCGGCCAGCATCAAGCTGGAAGCGATCATCGTGATGACCGCGTTTCTTCCCCAGCGTTTACGCATAAATAAACGACCCCCATATCCCTTCATTCACCAAGCGCCATTTGTAAGCGTTTACTATTGGTGTGTGATTATTATAATTCACCCTTCAAGACGGCCCATTACAAAAATATGACCATTTACTCCACATATTTTACGGTTTGGAAGCGGCGGCCTCCCCGCACGGTTCTTCTGCCGATCTGAATACTTGGTTTTTGGCCTATCCTCTTCCCAAGCGGTTCAAATACTCCTGCGGGGTTACCCCCGTTATTTCCTTGAATACTTTAAAAAAATAGTTATGGGTCGTGAAACCCACTTGATTGCTGATTTCCTTGATCGAGTATTTGCCGCTTTCCAGCAGCTTCCGCCCTGCGTCAATTCGAACCCGATTCAGATACTCCGAGAACGTCCGCTGCGTCTCTTCCTTGAATATTCTGCTTAAATAAGAAGAGTTCAGGCCGATTGCGCCGGCGGCAAGCTCCAGCGTGACATAACCCGGATACCTCTCCAGAATAAAATGAACGGCCTGCGTGACATGCCGGGAATAAGGCCCTCCTGCACGGTGCTGCTTCAGCAGGCTAAGCAAGCCCGCATAGTATGATTGCAGCCATTGCACCAACTCCCCGACACTGCCGATTCTTCCGAGCTCGCTTCTTGAAGGAAGCTTCTCCTTCACGGCTTCCGCAGATGGCATCCATGTCTTCCATGCCTTATCCCCGGTTTGCATGAGCTCGCTGACTATCATTTGGACCGTATGCGAATGGATAGGCAGATGGCAGATCGAAGCAAAGATGGAGGAGATTAACCCGTGCACGTCTTCGATGTCCAGCCTTTCAATCGAAAGCAGAAGCTGTTTGTGTTCCTCGATCGTCAACGATACGCGCTGCTGGTTTCCGCCCGCAAGTCCCCCGGCCCGGCCCGGTATCCTTGGAGCCGCACTGCTTCCCGACGGTTCCGCAGTGGAAGCGTCGAGCACCCGCTCAGCGGAGCTATAACTTGAGCCGAGTTGTGACAAGCTGGTGCATACATGTCCGACGGAGACGACGCATTTTAAATTAAGGAACAGCTCAAGCGCATGCTGAAGCTTCCTCATCCGTCCGGCTATTTCGTTCTTGATGGCATGCTCGCTCCGCTCCTTGAACGCAAACACAATAATAAACCTTCCATCCTCCACATAAGCCGCCGTCCGCTCCTGAATATCACCCAAGCTCTGCTGCATCATATCGACCACCTGCTGAACCAGCCGGTTCGTTTGCACGTCGCTGTATGACTCCGTCAGCAGCAGGAACGGAACAATCTGCACAGCCGCTGCCGCATAACTTAACGCGTGGGTGTACAGGCGGTTTTTTTGTAAAAAAGCCTCCACCTCCGTGGTTGCATCCTTCCTCCCGCTAACGAGATACACGATATAATCACGGAGCAACACGGGACTCGGCCTTTCGGCCACGGCCTCGTTAGCCATGCGTTCTTCCAGCAACCGGTCCTCCTGCCGCAATTCCATGACCGCTTTATTTAACAGGGTGACCAGCGCTGCACCGTCCAGCCGATGCTTCAACAAATAATCAATGGAGCCGTTCTTCAGGCACTCCCGCACGTAGTCATAATCATCATAGCTGCTGAGCATAATCGTCTGAATGAACGGAAACCGTTCTTTGATCGCCCGGTTGAGCTCTACGCCGTTCATTTCGGGCATATTCACGTCAATGATCGCAATATGCGGGGGAGACTGCTCAATCATGGCCAAGGCCATCAATCCGTTATGCGCTTGGCCGCATAATTCGAATCCATGCTCATTCCAGTCCAATAACGTTCTCAGATCATGCCGCACGAGCGGCTCATCATCAACGAGCAGCACTTGAAACATGGCTTTATATCACCTCTTGTCGGGATTTGTCCGAACTCTCCATTTTTTTCGGCAGCCGGATCTCGGCCTTTGTATATAATCCCGGCTCACTGTACAGCTTGACGCCGTATGAATCGCCGTACATGTGAACGATCCGCTCATGCACATTGCGTACGCCCATACCGCTAAAACGGGAGGTTTCCCCCTTCGTGCCCGTCCCACCCAGCAGGTGCGCCCTTTGCCCTTCCGTTATGCCCTTGCCATTGTCGATCACTTCAATCCTCAGATCGCTGCCCTCATCGCATACGCGTATCAGCACGAGCCCTTCCTGCTCCATCGCTCCGATTCCATGAATGATGGCATTCTCCACAAGGGGCTGCAGCATCAGCTTCAGCATCCGGCATTCCAGCAAAACGTCGTCCTCGATCTGGGTAACCATCCGGATCGGCTCCATATACCTGTACTTCACGATCGAGATATAGCGTTCAACATAATCCAGCTCCTCCCTCACCGTCAGAAATTCACTGGAATTGCCCAGAACGCCGCGCATAAGCTCAATCAGCGATCCGGACACCTCTTCGATATTCGGCACGCCATTCATCTTGGCCAAATACTTGATCGTGTTCAGCGAGTTGTATAAAAAATGGGGATGAATTTGCGCCTGAAGCGCCGTTAACTCAGCCTCCCGCTTCTCTTTCTCACTGACCCGGATCCCTTCCAGCAGTCTCTTCAATTCCTCCACCATGCTGATAAAGACGCGGTACAGCTGCCCGGTCTCGTCTTCGCTTGTTATCTCTTTTCTCGGAAACGTCAGATTCCCTTCCTTCACAAACATCATTAAGGACTTCAACCTCCGGATATTAAGGGTGATTCGGGAAGATACCTGCAGCGAACCGATCAAGACAACGATGAAGACGATAACCGATACCTCCGCCAACAGTTTACGGAGCCTTGTCGATTCGCTAAGCAGCGAATCCATCGGTATCAAAGCCAGGGTAGTCCATCCCGTATAACCGGATTGGCGGCTGACAACGATGTAGTCTCTGCCGTCAATGGCTTGCTTGATGGCATCCCCATTCCCTGCGAGTTCTCCGTGGATGCTGAGGATCTTCTCGAACGACGGGGCGAAGGACGGCGCCGATTCGGCCTCATAGACAAACCCGCCCTGCTTGTCCAGCACATAGACCATGCTATCGGTGGTCGGCTTCACGCCATATGTTTTTTGGATGAAATCATAATTCAAATCCACCATGACAACCCCGATCGGTTCCCGGTTATATCGGATCTCCCGCCCGATCGTGATGGCATCCGACACCCCGATCTGCTTGAAATACGCATGACGCGATCCATTCTGGAGCATGTACTCCATCATTCCGGTCCCCAAGACCGTCTTGTCCAGCCACGGACCACCCGAGAAAAATACCTTGCCGTTCAAACCGACCACGGCAATTCGTGAAATATAAGGCTTGTAATCAATCAGCACGGATAGAAACTCATCGATCCGTTTCTGCTCTTGAAACCATTCATAGCTAATTTCTTCATGAGGGCTCAGTAAGGTGTCGATCACCGTGTTTTTGTTGGTCACCACGACGGTGTTCAGCCGGTCGATCTCTTCCAGCATCATATTCAGTGATTCATCCGCCTGCCTGATGCTGTCCGAAACCGAGGTGATCGCATTTTGCATGATCGTCTCGCGCATGCTCATATACACGATGACCGTAATGGAGACGATGGACACGAGCGTAACCGCACTGAACGCAATGAAGATTTTCCCCTGAATACTTCGTCTGGGTGATATCCACCTTTGAATCGTAGAGAGTTTCATGGCGCGTGTCTCCTTTTTCCAGATCAGAAGCAATCGATAGTAAACGTTTACAAAAACACATTGCCTTCCGTACGGTCATCATTGAGCTCCGCGCATGGTTATGGGAGGCACCTTATAATAAATCTTGAAAGCCCTGGTGAACGAATACAAATTCGGATAGCCGAGAGACAAGGCAATCTCGGTAATCGTTGCGTCCGTTTCTTGTAACAACCGTTTCGCCTTTTCCATTCGTATGCGCTGAAGGTATTTTAACGGCGGCAATCCTACCTGATGGGTGAACATGTTGGAGAAGTACGACCGATGCACCCCCGCGAATTCGGCAACCTGTTGTACGGAAATTCCCTCGGTAGCATGCAGCTCCATATAATCCAAACACTCGTGAATCCATCCCGCTAGCTCCGTCGGCTGTGCGGAAGCCATATCCGGGACCATGCCGGCGAGCAGTCCATAAATCAAGCCGTGCAGCTCCAGCGATACCGCCGGTTTCCAGCGCTCGATACCGGCCAGGGCATCAATCACGCGTTCGGAGGATTCTTTGACTCTAGAGGATATCATTTGTTTGCCGAACGGGCTTTCCGGAAATAAACCAGCCAGCTCCAACAACGGCTTGACCCTGTTCCCGTCCACTGCCAACCAGCTCATCTGAAGCGGTGAATCCGCGGGAAGCATGTGATAATAATAGGTCCGGCCCGGGAACAGGCAGAACAGATCATTCTTCTGCAGATCCACTCGCTTGTCATCGAACTCTAGCCGTACCATGCCTTCATGTACAAAATGCAGGCTATAACACTCGATTCGCTTCGGTCCGACTCTGTAATTGGGCTTGGCAATGCTTCGCCCAGCCCGGACAGGCCAGATCTGTTCCTCTTTATCCAAATATCCCGGCGTATAATAGATGAATTCCGCATATTCATATTCGTATTCCTGCATCATGGCTCCCTCCTCTTCCTTCATTTTTCCATCAAGAATAACAAAATGACAACAAAAATATAACACCTCGCTATTTTTATAACCCGTTATTTTCAATATCATCATACTAGGAGGGGATTACACTTGTCGAGAAGACCTAACATTTTGCTAATCACAAGCGATCAGCAGCATTGGAATACAATCGGAGCCTTTCAGCCTGAAATCTCTACGCCCAACCTGGACCGCCTTGCGCGTCAAGGGACGACGTTCGATCGGGCGTATTGCCCCAATCCCACCTGCACGCCGAGTCGAGCTTCCATCATTACGGGGCAGTACCCGAGCCAGCATGGAGCATGGACCTTGGGGACAAAGCTGCTGGAAGACCGCCATACCGTGGGAGAAAGCTTCCAAGACGCAGGCTACCGGACCGCGCTGGTGGGAAAGGCGCATTTTCAGCCGTTGAAATCAACGGAAGATTACCCATCCGTAGAGGCCTACCCGATTCTTCAGAATTTGGAGTATTGGAGGAATTTTAACGGCCCTTTTTACGGATTCGATCACATCGAGCTGGCCCGCAACCATACAAATGAGGCCCATGTCGGACAACATTATGCTTTATGGCTCGAGGAGCAAGGATGCGTCAATTGGCGGGAGTACTTCCTACCGCCTACGGGAACCATGGATCCTTCCCAAACGTACACCTGGCCCATCCCGGAAAAATACCACTACAACACCTGGATCGCTGATCGAACCAACTCTCTTTTGGAAGAATATAAGAAAGCGGATGACCCCTTCTTTATGTGGGCGAGTTTCTTCGACCCGCACCCGGAATATCTGGTGCCGGAACCATGGGATTCGATGTATGATCCGGAAAAACTCACGATCCCATCCCTGACGCCCGGTGAGCATGACCGCAATCCGCCGCACTTCCGCTTGACGCAGGAAGAAGATCCGGATTTTTCGCATCTCGCTGAAACCGGGTTCGGCATTCATGGCTACCGTTCCCATCATTATTACGAATACGGCTCGAAATCCAGGTTAACGGAGTACGACAAGAAGAAGCTGATCGCTGTGTATTACGGCATGATCAGCATGATGGATAAGTATATCGGCAAAATTCTCGATAAACTGGATGAACTGGGACTGTCCGAGGATACAATCGTTGTCTTCACCACTGATCATGGACATTTCTTCGGCCAGCATGGCCTTCAAGCCAAGGGCGGGTTCCATTACGAGGATTTGATCAAGCTTCCATTCATTGCACGATATCCAGGACGGGTGCCTACCGGAAAAAGGACAACTGCAATGCAGTCCCTGGTCGACCTGGCCCCTACCTTCCTCTCCTTCTGCAATATACCGATCCCGCCAGCGATGACGGGCATCGACCAAAAGGAAGTGTGGCTCGGTCACGCGGACGCCGCGCGGCAGCACGCTATCTGCGAATTCCGGCACGAGCCTTCGACAATTCATCAAAAAACGTACATCGAGCAGCGCTATAAGATCACCGTTTATTACAATCAAACCTACGGCGAGCTTTTTGACTTAGATGCAGATCCCGGCGAACTGCGCAATTTATGGGACGAACCGGGGTACGAGCAGCTGAAGGCAGAGCTTCTGCTCAAATATATCTGGGCCGAGCTTGGCAAGGAGCCGATGCCGATGCCGAGAATTCATCACGCCTAATGGAAAGGAAAAACGCATACTTTAGCAGGCTGAAAGAACGGTTAACGCTGCTGGCCCGGCTATTTTGGACCTTCTTTCGCATCGGGCCTTCCACCTTCGGAGGCGGATATGCGATGCTGCCCATAATTGAGCATGAAGTGGTGAGCAAGAAAAAGTGGGTAAACGAGGAGGAAATCGGTGAACTTATCTCGCTTGCTGGTTCCGCTCCCGGCGGAGTCGGGGTGAATGCGGCCGCGATGATCGGCCACCGGCAAGCCGGTATTGCCGGGGCTGTTTCGGCTGTGCTTGGCGTGACATGTCCCACGTTTTTGATCGTGATCCTGATTAGCTTAGGTGCCGTTTTTTTTCGGGATCAACCCAAGGTGGAAGCTGCTTTAAAGGGGATGCATGGCGCCGTTATTGCGTTGATCGCTGTCGCGGCTTACCGGATGGCCAAACATGCCGTCTTTGATGCAACGACAACGATATCCGCCCTTGCCACCGTATCCGTGATGCTGTTTACAGGCGTGCACCCCCTCTATCTTATTGCGCTAAGCTTACTATGCGGAATGGCCGTCATTCAGATCAAAAAACGGCTGGGCCTTCAAGCGAATACAGAGAAGAAGGCTGCGATCAACAGCTGCCCAGAACTGGAATATTACATTTGAGCGAAACGAATCGGGGCGATTGAAACATGTATTGGGACTTGTTCATGATGTTCATAAGTGTAGGCCTCGTGTCCTTTGGCGGCGGTTATGCGGTAATTCCGGTCATTCAGAAGGAGGTAACGGAAAAAGGGCTGCTGACTGCAGCGGAATTCCAGCAGACCGTGGCGCTAGCCGGTATGGCGCCCGGTTCGATCGCCACCAATACCGCTACGCTGATTGGCTATCAGTCCGCTGGCTATATCGGAGCAACCGTCGCAACTGCGGGCATCATCCTGCCGTCGCTGGTTGTCATCGTGCTGCTGTCCGCCCTCTTCTATCGCATGCGAGGCAATCCATATGTACAATCTTCTTTATATGGCCTGCGTCCCGTAACGACAGGACTCATTGTATATGCAGCTATTCATTTGGGGTATCCCGATGAGGGTGAAGGGCTCATTCAGGGCCTCATTCCTACGCTGCTGATTTGCGGGGCCTGTTTATTTCTCTTGCTGAAGTACAAACTTCACCCGTTGTTGATTCTCCTCATGGCCGGCGCTGCCGGTATTGTTTTATTCTAATTTGTACTAGAGAGGCGCAATCCGTCAGACGGCTCATAAGCATACTGATATGGGCCTCTTGGGTGCGTGAACGATCGGAAAAGGATACCCTTCTGACGCACAAAGAACAAGCCGGAATAAAATCGGCTTGTTCTTATTTTTCTTCTATTTCATGATCCGTTCCGAAATCCTCTTGGCCATCCACTCGTTTACTTCCCATAGATCAGTGACAGGAGTTCCTGTGAAGGGCAGCGTATGCATGTAACCGGAATTGGCAGGCCCGAATTCAGGCGTCATGCTGGTATAGCTGAACCCTTGCTCGCTCCGGTATTGGATAATTCGTTTCCACCACGTTTCAAATGCGGCCAGTTCCCGGCTATATTCGGGCGCTTCGGGATGGGGAACCTGCGGCCCCTGAGCGTAACCTACGCGCGCGTGTATATGGACGGCACGGCGAATAGCGACCTCCATGTCTTCCGCATAATCCTCCAGCATGGTCTCCGTCACACAGCACCAATGGCTGAAATCAGCCGTAATGCTCAGCTCAGGGAATTCCTCCAGCAAGCGGCGCGTTGTCCATGGCGTGAACATCGCCCGCGATCGATGGGTTTCATGGCCAATGGTAATGCCGACCTCTTGCTCGATCTTTAGCGCAGCTTCGAAAAAACGCAACTGGTCCTCTATCTTCATGCCATCCCGGGCACTATGGGACACGATCAATTTCGGATCGAAATCGGTTGCCCGGCGGACCTGCTCAGCGAAGGTTTCTTGATGGGGAACGGAAGTGACCACCTGGGCAATATAGTGAAGCTGCAGTTCGGCAAGCAGGTCTTTGAATTCGCGTTCCAGATCCCGAGGAGGCAGCGGGGTTTCAATCCCCGCGTAACCGGCCTGTGCAGCCCGCGTCAATTGGTCCCTGTAGCTTCCTTCCATGCCCCATAGGGCTTTATACAGCTGAATATTCAATTCGCGAATTCTCCTTTTCCCCTTCAGGTTATTCGTTGACGAATTTCGTTCCGGCTATATTCTTTCCGCGGGCCAGCCACACTTTAAAGCCCGGGTTCTTATCCGGATAGACCAACGCTTCCGTCGAGAAATACCGCATGGTGTAGCCGCAGCGACGGTATGGGCTAGTATTCGGCTCCGCGCCATGAATAATCCGCGAATCGTGAAGCGAGCATTCTCCCGCTTCCAACTCGAAGTAAACCGCTTGAGACTCATCGACGGAACCGCTCTTGATTTGGGTGTCGAACAAATTGCTCGCCCGATCTACTTCCTCATAATCCGAGAAACCGTTACGATGCGTACCCGGAATGACCCGCATGCATCCGTTTTCCTTCCAGCTGCGGTCGATCGCCAGCCATACGGTGATAATCTTGTCGAAGCTGCTTAATCTGCCATTCCAGTAGGCCGAATCCTCATGCCATGGCGTAGCACGTCCGACATGCGGATCTTTACAGATAAAGTGGCTGGACCACAACCCGATATTCGGACCAATGATCGGTTCAACCAGATCCAGTACCTCATCGGATAACAGAAAATCGAGCAGCCTTTCGTCACGGAAATGCGGCGTATCCAGCTCGTCGGATAATTTACTGCCCTTCTCCTCCAGCTGCTCTTCAAAGATCGATGTCAGAACCTGCATTTTTTCGGCACTAAAGAGCGGTTTCTTGTACAAGTAGTACCCATTTTCCTTATAAAACTCAACTTCTTGCTTCGAAAGGGCTTGCGTTGTCATCATCGTAACCTCCAGTCAAGTAGGGATTTCGTTAACTGTGGTCATTATATCCCGGACGGTCAGAGCCATACTGCGCATTCGTTAGGATAAATGCTGCATATCTTCGGTTTTCTCTGCCTTGTTGCGGTACTGTCGGGGGGACATTCCTTTTCGCTGACGAAACACCCTTTCAAAATGCCCCAATGTATTATAGCCGGAGACGTAACAAATTTCGGTAACAGGCAGCGAGGATGCCTGAAGCAGCGATTCGGCGAATTGCATTCTGACATTTTGCAGATAACGTTGAAAAGATTGCCCCACAGATTTCGAGAAACACTCGCTGAAATAAGTAGCCGAATATTGGGCCTGGCCCGCTGCATCCTCCAATCTCAAATCCTCACGGAAATGATGATGAATGTAGATCAGAGCCTTTTGCAGGTTTAAATTGAGCTGCCGATCTCTCGTCCCGTTCGTGGGCTGGATGCGATTTGCGGCGCTGCCACGATACAGATCCACCAACAGCCGCTGAAGCGTAGCCCGGATCACGATCTCGCTGCCTTCCCGCCAGGCTCCGTTTTCCTCCCTCATCCGTTCATAGTCGGCGAATACCCCCGGGAGCTGCTTCTCCTCAAGCTGTGCTTGCAGCAGACGTTTCCCGCCGAATAACCAATGGTAGACGTTATCATCCATCATAGCCTCGGTGAAAATGACATTATAAATTTCAAGAGGCCCCTCTTCCACGGAAACCAGCTCATGAAAATCGGCTGGCGTCAGCAAGAAGATGGTACCGGAAGACAGTGGATACGAGGAACCGTTGAGTCTGTGCTCCCCTTTTCCGGAAACCACATAACTCAGCTCGTAAAATTCATGCCAATGCAGCGGAATCGTCCCCGGATGAATGCCGTGAAATACCTGAACAGGCGCGTGGGGCTGCAATTGGTAATCTTCATTGGTTAGCCTGGGAGGCTGCTTGGTTTCCACTTAAGACGCTCCTTTTCACTTTTGATTTCACAATAATTCCAACACGGATAAGGGCGAACAGGCTAGAATCCTCTTCGAGCGATGTCCTGCCGGTGCGATTCGGCCAGCCTTTCGAAGTATCGAATGATGAAATCCCGGAACAGTACCGCAGTATGCATGAGGTATCGGTCCTCGGGCCAAGACAAGGAGATTGAGCGTTTGCACCAGCTTTCTTCGAGCCGCAGTTGGACGACATCAGGTCCGGTTGATCCGCCCCACGTAACGGCTGGCAGAAAGGCAACTCCCTGACCGGCTCGAATTAATCCTCGGACGGTGGCGGGATCGTCGCTCTCAAATCGGATACGGGGGGTAAATCCGGCAAGGCGGCAAAAAGCATCGGTTGTTTCACGCAGCGATTTACCCGGAGGCAGGGTAATGAAGCTCTCTTCCTTGAGCTCCTGCAAGCTGACATGGTTCCGACCCGCAAGCGGGTGCTCGGCGGGAACGGCAACCACGATATCCTCTTCGAGCAAGCAGACCGACGCTGTTCCTTTTGGTGGTGTTGCGACATCGGATAGGCACAGATCGAAGCTCGGCATACCTTCGAATGACGAAACATGCTGCTGCAATTGAAACTCTGCATTCGGCCATTCTTTGCGGAAATCGGCCAATAGATCCGGCAGTAAATGCGAGGAGACGCGAACATCAAGCGTGATGGCGGCGAGGGCGCTGCCGCTAGCATCCTGCAGCTGCAGCTTTCCATCCTCCAGCGCTTGCAGCGCGATATCCACTTGATGGAGAAACAGCTTGCCGTGCTCGTTCAGCTGTATCGTTTTACGCTCCCGTTCGAACAGCTTGGTTCCAAGCTCAGCTTCAAGCGACGCGATCATTTTGCTTAGTGCCGGCTGAGAGATATGTAGGCTATGGGCTGCTTTCGTCATGTGCTGCATTCGGGCGGCAGTCTGAAAATACTTTAATTGCAACAGTTCCATTTCGATCCCCACTTTCTACCATACATAACCTAGAAGTTATAATTAATATAAATCAATATATATTAGGGTTCATAAAATATACAAGATATAATAGTCTCAAATCGTAAGGATAGGAGACGATCAACTTGATCGTACAGACATTTTCAGGAAAAGTTGCAGGCGTAAAATTAAAAGGTACGTATGTATTCCGGGGCATCCCTTATGCAGCCCCGCCAATCGGTAAGCGAAGATTCAAGCCTCCGGCCCCTCCGCTCTCCTGGCTGGGCGTGAGGCAGTGCAATCAGTTCGGACCTATCGCACCGCAGAAGCATAATCCGCAAGGCTGCATGCCGGAGCTTGTGCAGTCCGAAGATTGCTTAAACTTAAATGTGTGGACATCAGGCGCAAGTGAAAAATTGAAGCCTGTCATGGTCTATATTCATGGCGGCGGGTTCGTGTCGGGTATGGGGGCGGAGTGCGATGGATCTCGATATGCAGCAGAGAATGGAATCGTCTACGTATCGATCAACTATCGGCTTGGTGCTTTAGGTTTCTTGTATTTGGGAGGACTGCTGGGTAAAGATTATGAAACCTCGGGCAATAATGGAATGCTCGATATCGCAGCTGCGCTGCAATGGGTTCAGTTTAATATTACCGCTTTCGGCGGCGACCCGTCACGAGTAACCGTCATCGGCAATTCTGCCGGGGCCAAATGCACGGCCGCACTTTATGTGATGAAGACGATACGAGGCCTTTTCCACCGGGCTATTGCCCAGAGCGGCGCGACGCAGTCGATACGAGATTGTCAAACCGCTAATGTCACGACTCTCCGGCTGCTAGAAGAGCTGGGATTATCTCAAGCCCAGGCGCACCAGCTGCTTGAACTTCCTGCGGAGAAAATCATCGAAGCGCAGTCAACGATCGGTTCCGATACCTCGCACAGCCTGCACATGTTCGGTCCGGTATCCGATGGCCATGTTATCCCCGTAGATCCCCTGGCGAGCCTAACTGGCAGCATCGGTCTGCCGCCGCTGCTGATCGGCACGAACGAGGATGAAGCGGCCATCTTCATTCATGATGATCTCGTGCTTCAATCACCGGACTTCGAGACACTCGAACGATTCTTCGGAGCGAATGCCGCTGTCGTGTGGGATGCTTATGGTCTTTATAATCAATCGATGTCATCGAGTGATGCATGGAACAAAGCGTTAACCGAGCACCTATATACGATTGGAGCGATGCAGCTCGCAGAAGCCGTGGCATCGTCCGGAACATCGGTGTGGATGTATCGGCTTCAATGCGGCGGCACACTCGGCGCGATACACGGTTATGAAGGCAGTCTCATCCATGCGGCGTTAACCCACAATCCTATGTCCACATTGCCCACCAATGAGGATCCATATGCTGTAACAGCTGAGAGTTATGCACTGGCAGGCGCCATGCGGGAAGCGTGGGTCGCATTTATACAAAGCGGAGATCCGAATATCCATGCGCTGCCGGCTTGGCCCGTCTATGGAAGCGGGCACGCCACTATGGTTCTGGACAAGATTTGCTGCGTTCGCGAAGACCTGCCGGTTCCGGCTGGGATCGGCGTTCCCCATCAGGTTTGGAGGATGGTCTGATGCAGTTGGTCGATATTGCCCTCGTTATGGTGCTGCTCGGACTCCTTCTCGGTTTCGTAGGTGCAGGCGGCTCAGGTTTCATTATATCCATCCTAACCGTCGTATTCGGTTATCCCATTCATACGGCACTGGGTACCGCACTGGCGGCGATGTTCTTCTCGTCGCTTTCCGGTTCTGTCAGCCATTACCGGGAAGGGAACATGGTACTGAAGACGGGGGTCGTCGTCGGCTTGGCCGGTGCGGCAGGGGCATGGGTCAGCTCGGGCTGGTCCTCGCTTATTCCCGAGGATAAGCTGGGCTTCATGACATCCGGTATGCTGTTCGCCTCTGGACTAGCCTTATGGTTCAGGATGCTGTATGTCTCACGTCGGTCGAAGGCTTCCGGGGACTCGGTACCATCCGTCATTCATGACTTCCGATACTGGCTGCAGGCGCTGCTGATCGGACTCATCACTGGCGCCTTATCGGGGCTATTCGGAATCGGCTCCACCCCTTTCATCCAGTTAGGGCTTATGCTGATCCTCGGCATGTCGATGCGTTTTGCCGCCGGCACGACCATGCTGGTCATTATACCAATCGCACTGGCCGGAGGAGCCGGGTACTTCTCGATCGGGTACCTGGATGTTCAACTGCTCGTCGCTGTTGTGATTGGTACGATGTCCGGTTCGTATGTGGGAGCAAAGTTTACGAAGCGGGTACCCGTTATCTGGCTGAAAACCTGCATGGTCCTCACCCCAATGATTGGTGCTGCCATTCTATTGCTGTAGAGGTTAAAACAATAAAGCCGCATTGTATGCGGCTTTCAAATTCAATATGTTCTTATCGTCCGACACAACATACCAGTCAGTCATCTGACGCAACATTTCCAGTCGAACACACTCGTTCTATCCCTCTTCGCCGATCATTTGCAGCTCGATTTGTTTCATTTCATAAAAATATCCCTGTTGCTCCATCAGCTCTAAATACGTGCCCGCTTCAATGACTCTGCCTTGGTCCATCACCAGAATCCGGTCCATCTCTTCCAAGCCGGTCAGACGATGGCAAATCAGAAGAAGCGTGTCGTTAACCGCTTGCGCCAACAGATGCCGAAAAACACGCTGCTCCGTAACGTAATCCAGTGAAGACGTCGGTTCGTCCAGAAGCCATAACCGTCCTTCTCGGAGCATCGCCCGGGCCAAGGCTAAGCGCTGCTTCTCTCCATCCGACAAGTTCTCCCCTTTTTCATATACCATATCGTCCAGGGACTTATTCGGCAGCTGTACTTTATCCAGCATAACCAACAACGCCTGATCGGAATGATGTTCCTCATTCAACAGCAGGTTGTCCCGAACGGTGCCCCGAAAGAAATGACTGTGCTGCAGCACTACTCTTGAGGCTTGCCAAATGCTCGCTTCATCCAGTTCCTTAATCGAAGTATCATTTAAACGAATCTGGCCGTCTGTCGGTGTGCGCAGCTTGAGCAGCAATTCGATGAGGGTTGTTTTCCCTGATCCACTCGGACCAACAATAGCGGTTTTAGACCCCGGCGGAAGATAGAGGGAAATGTCCTTCAGCGCTGGACGCCATTCATCTTCATATTGAAATGAAACACCGCTTAGCTCAATGGAAACGGCTTTCTCGACGGAAAGGACACCGCTTGGCTGCGGCGGCTGCATATCTGCGGCAAGAACCGTTTCCGCAAGCCGCTTAGCCGCATGTTCGCTATCCAGCTTATAAGCGGGCAGTGTGGCCATTGGCGCAGCTTCTTCAAACACCGTAAGCGAAGCCATGACCAGCATGGCGAGAAACACGCCGGCAAGCGAGCCGTCCATAATCAAAAAGGCGCCAAGAATCAGTACGCCCCACGAAATCAGATACGTTACAAAAACATGCAGTGATTGCCCGCGCAGCAAATGCCGGGCTGCCGCTTGCTGTTCCGCTGCCAATGCGGCGGAGGTACGCTGCAGCTGCTGCTCGCGCTTGTTCATTTGCCCGTATACTTTCAAATCGCGGAAACCGTAAAGCAGTTCGGTCACTTCTGTGGAAAGCGCCGCTCGCTCTTGGCGAACGCGGCCATATATCCTTCTCTGTCCAAGAAGAACAAGTGCAGGAACCACAAAAGCCGTTGCCAGCATCCCCAGCACAAACAAACAGGCAATCCAGAATGAAAAGGCGGAAGTAAACAAAACCGTAGCCAGAAAGACCATGACAACAATGACAGGCGGATAGGCGACACGCAGAAAGTAATGCTGTAAGCTCTCCACATCCCCGACGATCCGTGCGAGCAGTTCTCCGCTCCGTTTTTTGCCCAATATCCCTGGCGTCAAAGGAACAAGCTTGGCAAAAAAGGATGTACGCAAACGGCTGAGCAGAGAGAATGTCGCCCGATGGGAATACAAGCGTTCCGCATAGCGGCTTGCCGCCCGCAGCAGACCAAGTATTTTTACCAGGGACGTCAGCACAATCAAGGTATAGAGCGGCGGGGCAAATACAGTCTGGGAAATCAGATACCCGCTTGCGGCGAAGAGGCATACACCTGCGATGCCGGCAACGAATCCTCCAATGATGGCGATGGCAATATCCTTCCGTTCCTGAATCATCGCCTTGGTTAAAATAGCCAGCTCATTCATGCGAGTCCCCCTTTCCGCTGGGCATCCACCAGTTCAGCATATTGGGGCAGACGCGCAAGAAGCTCATCATGGCGCCCACTGTCCAGCAGCACTCCGTTGTCCATAAACAATATCCGGTCGGCATGCCGTATCGTGTACAAGCGGTGCGCCACGGTAATCATGGTCGCTTTGCTTGCAAGCTCGGCAATGGACCGCTGTAAGACGCGTTCGGTGTGCAAGTCTAATCCGACGGTGGGTTCATCAAACAAAATAACGGCAGGCCGCTTCAAAAAAGCACGTGCCAGCGCTAGCCTCTGCTTCTCGCCGCCCGACAACCCCCGGCCCCCTTCGCCGACAAAGGTGTCATAGCCCTGTTCCAACTCGGCTGCAACCGCAGCTAGTCCGGCGGCCTCCGCCGCCTGCACGACTTCGCCCCTGGAGGCGTCCCTGCCCGCACCAATCGCAATATTGTCGGCAAACGTGCCGGCAAAAATATACGGATGCTGGGTAATGTAGCTAACATGATCAAACCAGTGAGCCTCATCGTACCCCGCAAGCGGACGTCCGTTCACCAGCACTTCTCCCGACGTCGGCGCAAGCAGCCCGGCAATCACATGCAGCAAAGTGGTTTTACCGGATCCGCTTTTACCGACAATGGCGATTTGCTCCCCTGGTCCAAACGACATGGAGCCGACTGCAAGCTCGAACGAATCCGGCGCATACCGAAACCGGACATCCCTCAGTTCGATGGATGGCGGCATTCGAATCAAACCCAAGTCGGCTGTCTCAGGCTTATCCGCCGTATCCATCTGATCACCCCTGTTTGTCCTGTCCTTTTTCCCGGCGCCCTCTTGCCCATCTGTCACTGCTCCTGCTTCCCTGGTTTCCGTGAGCATCTCCTCTACTTTTCGGACAGCCCCCATGCTGGTACGACCGCTATGAAAAGCAGTTCCCGTGTTTTTTAGCAGGCTATAAAACTCGGGCACCAGCAGCAGGATCAAAAAGGCAGTGTGGAAGGAAAGCGATTTGAAAACCAGCAGCTGCAGCGCCAGCTCAAGCGCGACAACGCCAATGCTAAGCATAACGATGGATTCCAGCATGAAGGTGTTGGTAAACGCAATCCGTAAAATGCCCATCGTTGCATCCCGATAGCCCAGGCTGCTGCGTTCAATTTCCTGTTGCTGATGATCCGTCCGACCAAACAGTTTGAGCGAAACCAGCCCTTGAAGAGAGTCGAGAAACGTACCGGAAAACTCGGCCAGCTGTGCGAATTTCTCCTCCGATTTGTTCTTCGTTTTCAGCCCCACAAGCACCATAAAAATCGGGATAAAGGGGGCGGTAACCAGCATAATCAAGCCGGAATTCATATGCTTAGTAAAAACAATGACCAGAATCAGGACGGGAATGATGGCGGCTTCTATCATACGCGGCATATACTGGCTGAAATAACTGTCCGCCTCATCCACCGCATCCAGCGCCACACTGACCTTTCCGCCCGTTTGTCCACGAAGCGTTGAAGCTACGGAAGCATGGGCCAGCTTACGCAGCACCGCTGCTCGCATCTCCGTCTTGGCGCTTGCAGCCATGTGCAAGCCAATGATCCCGTTTCCATAAGACAGCAGCGTCCGCGCAGCCATCACAGCCAGCAATGCGCCAAGTATGACAACAACCGACGAAAAGGAAGCCCGCTGCACAAAAATCCTCTGGACCGCTTCGGCGAGCAGCGCGGCCTGGCCTGTCATGGCTGCACCGAGTGCAAGCGACATAATCCCCAAGAGAATAATACGTTTCCTTTGTGCTGACATTTGCTGAGACAGCAGACTGGTTTTCCCCTGCAAGTAACTCCCCTCCTTTATACCAAACCACTGCAAGGTACTCCTAAATGAAGTGATACCCACGCACGATTATTATTTTTTGCCTTTTACATAATCCGCATCAAACAGGAATAGCCTGAAGACCAGTATAAGGGATGGAATCAGCAGGCAGAGGCCGCCGATAAAGGCCGCCACAAGCGCAGCACCCATCGACTCATGCGTGGCTCCGCTTTGAATGGTAATGTACGGATCCAGAATATAAGGATATTGCCCGATACCGTATGCAAAAAATGCACAGAAAAATTGCAGCATGACACAAATAAAAGCGAGTCCGTAGCGGCGTCCTTTGTACAGCAGCCAAATGGCTATCATGAAAAAACCAACGGAAAGCGCCAGCAGCCACCATAAATCCATCATGTTTTGAAAATGCCGCTCATTATGTTGACTGAGGAAAATAAATGCCGTGAGCGCGGCAATAATGGTTGGCGTACTCCAGAACAGGGCATATGTCCGCACCAGCTTTAGCGCCGGCTGATCGTCCGCTCGGGAGGCGTAGAAGGCCAGGAACGACCCGCTTATAAACAGTACCGATACGATGGCCAATGCGACGATGCTCCACGACAACGGGCTCGTCATCAGCGTCCAATATTCCAGAGAAACAGCTCCACCTCTTTCCACAATAAAACCGCCTTCGGAAAGCGTTAATGCTACCGACAAGGAAGCCGGAATGAGCAAACCTGTGGCCCCATATAAAAACAGATACACGATGTTTTCTTTGGAGCCGTAATTTTCAAACGCGTAAAAGGAGCCGCGGATCGCCAGCAGAATAATGGCGATGCTTCCCGGTATAAGCAGCGCAGAGCCATAATAATAGGCTGTGTCCGGGAAAAAACCGACGATGCCGATAAAGAAAAAAACAAAAAACACATTGGTAATCTCCCAGACCGGCGATAAATAACGGGATATCAATCGATTGATCAGGTGGTCCTGCTTCGTCAGACGGGCATAGAAGGCAAAAAAACCGGCGCCGTAATCAATGGAAGCTATAATTAAATAGCCGTATAAAAACAGCCAAAGAACAGAGATGCCTATCAACTCGTAATGGATCATACCGGCTCACCCTTTCCCGTGGATTGATCGCGTTTCTCTTTCACGAACTCGTCCAGCTCGGCTTCTGCCGGTTTGTTACGGAACAAACGTCTCAGGACAAAGACACACATGGTCCCAAGAACAATATACAGTAGCAGGAAGAGGAAAAAGAGAATCCTCACATTCGGTGAAGTCGTAGCCGCCTCCTCTACGCGCATATATCCGCGGATAATCCACGGCTGCCGCCCGAGCTCCGCATAGAACCAGCCCATTTCAACGCCCAAAAATGCGAGAGGCGCACTAAAAATAATGGCCCGAAGCAGCCACTTGTTGAGCTCATTGCGTCTCTTCCAGAACAAAAACAGGAAATACAGGACCGCAACGGCTAACATAACAAAACCGATCCCGGCCATGAAATCAAACAAATAATGGACCAGCAGAGGCGGCCTTTCATCAAGCGGAAACTCCTCCAGCCCCTTTACCTCGGCATCAAAGTCCCCAAAGGCCAGGAAGCTGAGTGCTTTCGGAATGTGGATGGCTCCCATTACCTTCTGCTCCGCATTAAGCCAGCCCAGTAATATCAAATCCGCACCGCTTTCCGTTTTAAAATGCCATTCTGCAGCGGCCAGCTTCTCCGGTTGATGCTCCGCCAAAAACTTGGCCGACATATCCCCGGCTAAGGTTGTCAGCAAGCTGAACACCAGAACAACCGCCATCATGAGCTTCAATGCTTTCTTGTAATATGCCGAGGGCCCTTTTCTCAGAATAACGTAGGCTGCGATTCCCGCCAGCAGGGCAGCTCCCGTCAAATAGGCCGAGGTTAGTACATGGAATACTTTTGAAGGCGTCGCCGTATTCAACATCGCTTGCAGCGGGTTAACCGCCGTAAAGTGGCCTGCCTCCATGACAAAGCCTCCAGGCTGATTCATGAATCCGTTCACCGTCGTAATAAAAACAGCGGACATGCCTGCCCCGGCAACAATCGGAATCGTCAGCAGCCAATGGATATACGGGTTGCGGAACCGATCCCACGTGTACATATATATCCCCAGGAAAATGGCTTCAAAAAAGAATGCAAAAACCTCCATAAATAACGGGAGCGCGATAACATTCCCCGCCACTTGCATAAAGTTCGGCCAAACAAGCGCGAGCAGCAAGGAGATCGCCGTTCCAGTCACCACGCCAACGGCCACCGAAATAACGAATCCTCGCGTCCATCTTTTGGCCATGAGCATGTAATGGGGATCCTTTTTACGTATACCGACAAATTCGGCAATGGCAATCATTAACGGAACACCGACGCCAACCGTGGCAAAAATGACATGAAACGCCAAGGTTAGCCCTGTCAGCCATTTGCTCCACAGCACCGTATCTATAACCACGAGATACTGCCTCCTTTCAAACCCTGTTCATTCGTTGATCGGGATTGACCCTAATAAGTACATACCCGATATTTAAACGTTATTATAACGAAGCAATGTCTCAAATGAATCACGAAAGCCTCTCGTTCAACAAACAATCGTATCTTTCCGACAACTCGGTGAAAAACAAAAAAATCACTCCATCGAGTCATTGTACTATTAACCGATGTATGGTATTTGAAGCTGCATGCTTATCTACTCATACACTCGATAAAAGGAAAAAGTCCCCGTAAATACGGGGACCAGGCACTCTTCTTTGAATGAAACAACTGACTATTCTGCAGGTATAACCGTAGATTCTCTCACGATAAGTTCAGGGTCAATCCGAACATTGCCCCCGCGTTTCATCGTACCATCCATACGCTTCAGCAGCATTTCCGCTGCGGCAAGCCCAATCCGGTCAGTAGGCTGCCGGACCGTTGTCAAATGGGGGCGCAGCTTGGATGAGATATACTGATCGTCATAGCCGACAATGGCTACCTGTTCTGGAATCCGGATGCCTTCTTCCAGAAGAGCATTTATGACCCCGAGCGCGATATTGTCATCGCCTGCAAATACGGCGGAAGGAAGTCGCCCTTCCTGCAGCCATTTGCGGCAAATATCATAACCAAAGTCGATTTCGAAATCGCCCGTAATCATTTCGAACGGCGCCAGGCTCTTTTCCTTAAGTGCCTGCAGAAAACCGCTTCGGCGTTCCCTCGTACTGCGGAACATATCCTGCCCGCTTAAATGCGCAATGGAAGTATGGCCGAGATCGAGCAGGTGCTTCGTTGCGGTATAACCGCCTTTGTAGTTGTCTATGGTGACGGAAAAAGCGTCATTATCCGGCTTCTGGTTGTCAATCAGGACATAAGGGATATTGCGCCGTTTCAATTCGACGATATAGTTGTCTTCTTCCATTGGCGAGAGCAGAATCAGTCCGTCCACGCGGTCTTCCTGAATCAGATAATGGGCTTCGTCAGAGCCTATGCCCGTAGAGACCGAAATGGCCAGGAAATAACCGTGAAGTGCCAGCACTTCATTCAACTCCTTGACCACAGCGTCGAAGAAGGAGTCCTGAAGGGTGGTCACGATCAAACCGACAATCCCTGTCTTACCGCGGGCTAAACTCCGAGCGGCAGCATTAGGACGGTAATCAAGCTCCTTGATGGCTTCCAGAACCTTTTGTCTGTTTTTCTCTCGAACAGATTCGGCGCCGTTTAAGACACGTGAAACCGTTACAACGGACAGGCCTGATTTTTTTGCTACGTCAAATATACTAACCTTCATTGTTTATACTCCTTGCGGCGGATTTTCCGTACGTTTACATTGGCTTAACACTAGTATACATGGACGGAGGCCTGGCCGCGAAGCTAAATTAACAGATGCACCGCCCCTTTCGGGGCGGTACCATAGTCTGCATTAACGTTTGATAATTTCCATGACTTTTTTCTGAATCGTTGGCATCACTTCTTCAACGGTTTTGTGTCCGGTATCGATCGGCTGCATTTCATTGATGAACATATCATTAATTTGCGAGTAGTTGGTGATCAAGTGATTATAGGATTCAAAACCGTATTTCACAGCGCCTTCATACACCTTTTTCACATCTCCCGGATCGATGCCCTCAAAATGCTTGTAATAAGCTTCAGCTGCCTTCGTATTGACAGGTGGATTGCCGCCGCTCAGGTCAATGGATTTTTCCTGAACTTCTTCGCTGACCAGATATTTGATCCATTCAAAAGCTTCCTTCGGATGCTTGGAACCTTTCAGAATAAAGAGTGGATCGACGAACAGCACGCTGCGGATCTTGTCGTTGCCGCCGGCAGGAACTGCAGCCACGCCGACCTCGAACGGAAAGTCATTGGAGCCTGCAAGGCTCCAGGAGCCGCTGACGGTCATGCCAACCTTGCCGGTTACGAATGCATCGCCATTTTGCCCCGCTACGCTCTTACTCCATTCCGTCGTCGGGGAAACCTTATCTTTCAAAATCAGGTCAAACAGTTTGTTGTAGGTTGCCATCACTTCAGGAGAATCAAAATGAGTCTCCGAAGGCACGCCGCCGTTGGTCCAGGTATCCTGGGAGTAAGGCTCAACGCCGAAATACAGCGGGCGCATATCGCGTTCGGACCATGTGAAGTCGACGCCATACTGTGTTTTAGCGATATCGTCGGATACATGCGTCATTTTCTTGGCTTCTTCAACCATTTTGTCAAACGTCCAGCTCTTGTCCTCGTAATCGCTTGGAGGATAAGGAACATTGGCAGCATCGAACATATCTTTGTTATAGAGCATGAGGGTCACATACATATTGACCGGAATCCCGTATACATGGTCTTTGATGGTATAGATGTCCATGAGGTCATCCGGGATGCTGTAATCGGATGCTTTAAATCCGTCTTCCTCTATAATGTCGTTCATGTCAAGCAGCATATCTTTGTTAAAATATTCCGCAAAACCGCCGTAGCCATAGTGGCTTGTCACGTCAGGCGATTTACCGCCAGCGATCAGCGTTTGCAGCTTGCTATCAAACTGCTCGTAAGGAGCCTTTTCTATTCTGACCTTGATGTTAGGGTGTTTGGCTTCAAAGTCCGGAACCAGCTTCTCAATAAAAGTCCGGTCTTCCGAATCCATCGTGTAATGCGTAATGGTTACTTGCTCGCCTGAAGAACCGCTGCTGTCGCCTTTGCCTTCGGGAGCCACTTCTCCCGCTGATTTGCCACCGGTGCAGCCGGACAATGCCAATACGACGAGCATGCTGAACGCAAGCAGAAGTGCATAGGTCTTTTTAATCCTTCTTTTTTTCATGAACTACAGTCCCC
Organism: Paenibacillus sp. ISL-20; assembly: GCF_018613005.1. Classification (NCBI taxonomy): domain Bacteria; kingdom Bacillati; phylum Bacillota; class Bacilli; order Caryophanales; family Paenibacillaceae; genus Paenibacillus; species Paenibacillus sp. ISL-20. The sequence goes on along the minus strand of NZ_JAGGRD010000061.1, from coordinate 91,616 downwards.
CATATACTCAAGTTTGTTTGCCGCCGCTGCGGCGGGGTCTTTACTTGATGCCTGTAAGTACAATTCCTTCAACAAATCGTTTCTGGGCTATCGCAAATAAGGTGACAATCGGCAGCATGGCGAGCACGGAGGCAACCATGAGTAGATGCCACGGCGGAATGCGAAACCGTGACGAGGTGAAGGAAGACATACCGACCGGAAGCGTAAATTTATCCGATGAGCTTAGGTAGAGCACGGGTGTCAGCAGATCGTTCCAGCTGTAAATGAAGGCAAAGATGGCAACGGTTGCAAGTGCCGGACCAGACAGAGGCAAGGCAATCCGCCACCACATCCGCAGCTCGCTGCAACCGTCCATGCGTCCGGCGTCAAACAACTCATCCGGCAGCGTGGAGAAGAACTGGCGCAGCAAAAAGATGTTGTATGCCGAGCCGAAAAATGCAGGTACGATCAGCGGCAAGAACGTATCGATCCAGTTCAGCTTGGAAAAAAGAATGAACTGCGGGATCATAATCGCTGGATAAGGAAGCATCATGGTGCTGAGCATCAACATGAACCACAGGTTGCTGCCCTTGCCCCGGTATCTGGCAAAGCCGTAGGCTGCCAGCGCCGACGACAACAGAGTGCCGACCACGGTCAAAGTGCCGATAATGAGACTGTTCATGTACATTTGGCCGAAGTTTAGCGTTTCGAAAATTTCCTTGTAGTTGCTCCACTGCCAGGAATCTGGTAAAAAGGTTGGAGGAAACTTCAGGAGTTCCTTCTTCGATTTCAGCGAGGTCGAAACCATGAAAAACAAAGGCAGGAGCATGAGAAAGGTAGTAACCACTAAGGCAATAAAGCTGGCAATGCTTACGACATCGATTTTGCGCCGGCGTTTATTCGTAGAAGGTGAAGCCGAAGGACTGGCTGTCGGAATGGTTCTCATTTGCGTCCGCCTCCTTCATAGTGAACATAACGGTTCGAGAATTTCATAATTAGTGCTGTAAACAGCATGACAACGATCAGCAGAACCCACGCGAGAGCGGATGAGTATCCAGCCCGGTATTCTTTGAAGGCGCTGGTGTACAGGTTGTAAACATAGAACCATGTCGAGTAGTTAGGACCGCCCTGGGTCATGACGTACGCTTGCGTAAATACCTGGAAGGAGTCAATGACACCCATAATCAGCTGGAACAACAGCACCGGTGATATCATGGGGAGTGTCACATTCAGAAAAATCCGGAAGCGCCCCGCACCGTCAAGCTTGGCGGCTTCCACGAGACTTGCAGGCACGCTCATGAGTCCTGCGAGGAACAGAATCATGCCTGAACCTACTGTCCAGAAGGACATAATCATCAGAGCGTAAAGCGCATAATCCGGACTCATAAGCCAGGACGGGCCACTGATGCCGAACCAGGACAGAACGTAGTTGAACAGACCGATCGATGGATTGAAAATCCAGTACCACAGCAGTGACATCGCCACGCCGGATACCATGCTCGGAAAATACATGGCGGTCCGGAAAAATCCGCGGAACGGTATTTTCGTATTGAGCAGGAGCGCAAATCCGAGTGCCAGCAACAGTTGGATCGGTACGCTTATAAACGTATACCGCACCGTTACCACAACGGATTTCCAAAACAGATCATCTTGAAACATTTCGGTGTAGTTCGCCAGGCCGACATATTTCGGTGGGTGGATAATGTCATAGTCCGTGAAACTGTAATAAAGGGATGACAGAATCGGATACAAGGCAAACACCAGGAAACCGATAAGCCATGGAGCGATGAAGAGGTACATGTATAACGTCTGCCGTCGGCTTTCGCGATGGGTCACGGAAACACCAACCTTTCTTTTTATTTTGAAAATTATAACGCTTTAACTTTCAATATAAAGTTCCCCCTGTTTTCAGGGTTTCATAGGATGATGTATGTATAAAAGTTAAAGTGCTTTAATTTTCATATCCGGTCTGATGACATTATCATAGAGGATGATTTCTCAATTATCAACTGTTTTTTTGGAAAAATGAAAGCGCTGCATTGATTGCCGCTGCTGAAACCATTTGACGGGAAGTCTGCCAAAGGCTGATACAGAACGGTTTGTAGCCGATATCCAGACTCTGAAACATCATGAAATTTCTGCCAGGAAACAGCCTGAGCGAAGATGTATTAATTATCCACCATTCCAAGATCCAAGATACATGGAAGGGCGCATTTGCTTTGCTATCATTTGTTACAAGGGTATACTTCCTTCTGATGCTATTTTTAATGTATTTGCGAAAAACTGCAAGAACCATTTAAAAAACCTTCCAATGATCAAATAACGATCATTGGAAGGTTTTCGTTTCCCGAAGACCACAACCCTGTAGCTATTTACTTCCGAACGACAGTATAGCCTTATCCTTAAGCAGCTTCACAATGCCATGCTCACCCAGATAATGAGCTGACCCTACCACAATGAAATACTCTTCGTTTTTGCCGTTTTTCAAATATCCGTCGATTTTGTCTGCCATGCCGATGTTGCGGTCGATCAGCATCGCTTTATTATATTCCTCGTCACCCGACATGCTAACGCGATTATCCCATCGAGGTACATTTTCTTATTGGCATCTTCAAGCTAATATTCTTCACATCCACACGTTCTCTAGCTATAATTTTATTAAACTCCAGTATTTATTAGTCTAAATATGTGCTGCAATTGTAGTCATTATACTGTCTTTTTAACTTTACAATTATTGAACCATCTGGCTGATTAACTTCCTCAATTATTTTGTATTTTTTCCGTTTTCGTTCTAACCCTGCTTTGAAATCTTCCAACTCTCCTCGAACAGCTTTGGCAGCTACATCAAGCTCAACTTCCTCTTTCAACCGAAAATGAATGGTTTGCTCAACACATGCATAAAGAACACGTTTCATATGTTTTCCTCCTCATATTGTAATTAGATCGAATCCACTGGCAGATGGTGCATGCTCTTTTCTTCAAACTAATACCTTTTATTCTACTTGTACTTAAGAAGCAAAATACTTTTTTTTAAACTTTCAGAGGCTTTATCATCCGATATGTTAAGGGCATACCTCAATTCGTTTTTCAGCAATCTACATGCTGCTTCAAGAATGGATTTGTCTTGTGAGCCCAGTTTAAGTTCATATTGAGGAGCGCAGACCAAATCTCGAATTATTTCCGTTATGTTAAAGATATCTCCTGATTTCAGTTTTTTCTCTAATAGTTTCTTTCTTTCAGATGCAAGTAGAGGTAACTTGGAGAACTTCTCAAAGAAACGACTTTTTGATTCTTCTAACACCTCAGGGCTAGTAAGAGGTCGTATTCCCTGTTGTTCTGCAGAATTCTCTGGAATGTAGATATCCATTTTAATTTCTTCAAAGTAGACTTTGAAATATACTTTTTCTTTATCTTCATACAAACGTGTCACTCTATCCTTCAAAAGTCCCACACCATGCAATGGATAAAAAACCAAATCACCTTTATTAATTTCCATTCATGACGTTCCCCCTTAAGGTTAAAGAATCTTATACTTCAAGAAAATCCTGAATTCTTTCTTCTGAAAAACAATCACCCAATTTTCTTAAAGCCTTAATTAAAATCTGGTTAATACGTTGCCGAGTAACGCCATACAATTCTCCGATCTCTTGGAGAGTGCGCTCTTCACCATCGTCCAATCCAAAACGTAACCGAAGTACAGCTTCTTCCCTATTACTCAAAGTCTGAAGAACATTGTCTATCTTTTCCTTTAGAAGTTTTTGTCCTACGAGTTCCTCCGGCCTACTCTCACTAGTATCTTCAAGCAATTCCCCTAGTCTTATTTCTTTCTCTGTCCCAACCTGCAAATCGAGAGACATAACTTGCTTTTCCGCAATTTTTTTTATATTTAGAATTTTATCTATTGGCATTTTCATTTTGTGGACCAGTTCCTCCGGAGTAGGTTCTCGGCCAAACTCTGCATAAAAAAGTTCGGAACTCCATGTCCACTTCTTTAGCAACTCCACCATGTGTGTAGGAAGTCTTATAATTCTTCCTTTATGGATGATAGAATTTTCTATTGCTTGACGGATCCACCAGGTAGCGTAAGTACTGAACTTGAACCCTTTCTGAGAGTCGAACTTCTCGACAGCTCTTATAAGACCTATATTACCTTCCTGAATCAGGTCAAGAAGCGGCATTTCATGCCACTTATATTTGCTTGCGATATTGACAACTAGACGAAGATTAGCCTCTATAAATTTAATCTTGGCTGCCTCATCCCCTTGCTTGATTTTTCTTGCCAAATTCTTTTCTTCTTCATGTGAAAGAAGCGGCACTGTTCCGATATTATCCATGTACTGCCGAATGGAGTCTTTAAACTCTATTTTCTTCAACTGTTGTGCATGGACGGCTCTCTTCTCTTCAGATGTTCCTGCACGCTGTTCGACAGGCGTCTTGTACATGTGGCTCCTCCCTCCCTACAACTCTTTTTTTGCTGAGGAGCCCGTCCCGATAAATAATATATTTGAAAATGATGACAAACATAGAATTGAGTTTGACAACAAATTGTTAAAAGAATTATTCACACACAGCTTCTCTATCTTGTACTGAGTTATTCATTGTTCATTCAGAATTATCCGTCACATTATCACGCAATGAATCTTCATTTTCCTGCATTGTTACCCCTGTATTGCCATCAACAATTCCGTGCTCTGAATTTCGAATTTCATTTTCTAATGTGCTTGCTTCATCCGGGTGTTCCATAAAATATTTTTTTGCAGAATCTCTACCTTGACCTAGTCTTGTTTTCCCTCTGAAAAACCAAGATCCAGACTTTTGAACCATTCCGCGTTCAATTCCTAGATCGATGAGTTCTCCCATCTTTGAAATACCTTCACCATACATAATGTCAAACTCAGTTATTCGAAACGGAGGAGCCAACTTGTTTTTGACAACTTTAACACGTATGTGATTTCCTAAAATTTCAGTTCCATTTTTTATGGATTCTATTCGGCGAATATCCAGCCGTATGGAGGAGAAAAATTTTAATGCTCGCCCCCCTGAAGTCACCTCGGGACTGCCAAACATAACACCGATTTTCTCTCTCAACTGGTTTATGAAAATGATTAAACTGTTTGTTTTAGAGATTGTTCCTGTCAGTTTTCTTAATGCTTGGCTCATAAGACGTGCTTGAAGTCCCATATGGACATCACCCATCTCACCTTCAATTTCTGCACGAGGTACCAGAGCTGCCACTGAATCCACGACAATAACATCTACAGAGCCGGATCTTACTAATGCTTCTGTAATTTCTAAGGCTTGCTCTCCTGTATCAGGCTGGGAAATAAGCATTGAATCGATGTCAACACCCAATGCTTTTGCATACGTCGGATCTAAAGCATGTTCAGCGTCTATATAGGCTCCTGTTCCACCCATTTTTTGAATTTCGGCTATAACGTGAAGAGCTAGTGTCGTTTTACCCGATGACTCTGGACCATATATTTCTATCATTCGGCCTTTCGGAACACCACCTATTCCCAAAGCTAAATCAAGACCAATGGAACCTGTTGAAATGGTTTCGATAGTTCTGTTAATGGAATGTTCTCCTAAACACATAATAGCCCCTTTTCCATAGGTCCGTTCTATCTCCAACATTGCCTTTTCCAACATTTTCTTTTTTTCGAGGTTTATGGTCGCTGTTAGTTCACTGTCCAAATTAAGTTCCTCCTTATTAGTTAACAAACAGGGAAGCTTTCTTAACTCTTCACATGTCATAATAATAGTTAATATTGACTAAACACATCTTTACACTTGGTATTATCTCCTGATGTTTCATCTCAGACCAGCCCAACAATCTATTTGTTGTTTGAGTTATTTATAGCTAGGTCTTTAGATTTTCAATTCACTACTGAACCAAAGAGTTTAATATCAAGTTACAATTAATTATATCACATGCATGTCAAGCTGATATGATCGGTAAATTGTGAACATATTTCGAACCTTAATTCACACATAACTTAAAACGGGTAATAAAACCGCTGATCACCTTTTATTGATCAGCGGCAAGCTACTTGTGAACGTAAATTACTTTTCTAAATGGACTGTTCTAAATGTATTCGATTGCTCCATTTCGTGGAACTCTAATAAAAAATGATAGATTCTATCGCTTTCTTTTAGCGGAGGGCTTTTTCTTCGATGCTACTAACTCACGAGCAGATGCGGCAGCTAACTCCTGATCCTCTTTTTGTCGTTGCTTCACAGCTTCAATCTGCTTTTGGTTTTGATAATACTGACTGATTACATACTCTTGAATGTCAGAATCTTGCATCCACAAGTAATGTACGAAAGCATCAGGATAAATAAACCCTTTTTGTCCAATAGGTTCTGTAAATTCAATATCAATTCGATTGTCTGTGTTGCTAACAACAAACCCTTCACCGAAACGAATGTGCTCGACTTTTTGACTGATCAGATCCATCTCTTTCAGTTTCCCTTCAATTCATTTTTTAGAAATTTACCCGTGTAACTTGTTTCGCATTTTGAAACTTCCTCCGGAGTACCAAAGCAAACAAGCTCTCCTCCATGTATCCCACCATCGGGTCCTAAATCAATGATGTAATCAGCGTTTTTAATCACTTCCATACTGTGCTCGATGACCACAACTGTGTTCCCAGTATCGACTAGTTCATGCATGATATTTATCAACTGATGCACATCCGCTACATGCAAGCCTGTGGTTGGTTCGTCCATCACATAAAGGGTTTTCCCCGTGGCTGGCTTCAAGAGTTCTGTCGCAAGTTTGACCCGCTGGGCTTCACCACCGGATAACGTAGTAGACGCTTGTCCCAGTTCGACATAACCTAGTCCAACTTTGCAAATGGCAGCAATTCTTTTCCGTATTTTAGGCATGTTATCAAAGAAGTCTAGGGCTTCTTCTGCTGTCATAGCCAATACATCTGCAATATTTTTGCCCTTATAATAAATTTCTAGTGTTTCTCGGTTATAGCGTTTTCCTTTACAAACTTCACAAGGAACATACACATCCGGTAGAAAGTGCATCTGAACTCTCATAACCCCATCTCCAGCACAGGCTTCACACCGCCCCCCTTTGACATTAAATGAGAATCTTCTCGCTTCGTAGCCACGAACTTTTGCCTCAGTCGTTAATACAAAATGGGACCGGATCAGATCGAACACACCTGTATAAGTGGCTGGATTAGATCGCGGGGAACGCCCAATCGGGCTTTGGTCGATATGAATTACTTTGTCAAGAAACTCTATCCCTTCTATTGCCCTATACTTTCCTGGTTTTGTATGAGCTCTGTTAAGTTCTGCTGCTAATTTCTTGTATAAGATGTCATTTATTAGACTTGATTTCCCTGAGCCAGAAACACCTGTCACACAGGTAAGTGTACCTAAAGGTATATAGACATCAATATCTTTCAAACTATTTTCTGCTGCTCCAGTTATCTCTAATTTGTTTCCATTACCAAGTCGCCTTTTTTTAGGTACTTCGATTCGTTTTTTGCCGGATAAATACTGGCCGGTTATAGAGTCAGGTTTGTTCATTATCATTTCTAGTGTGCCTTGTGCAACTAACTCCCCGCCGTTTTTTCCTGCTCCCGGACCAATGTCTATAATCCAATCTGCCTGCCGAATTGTTTCTTCGTCATGTTCCACAATAAGGAGTGAATTTCCCTGATCACACAAATCCCTTAGAGCTGTTAACAAGAGAGAATGGTCACGCTGATGTAATCCAATAGATGGCTCATCCAGAACATAAAGTACACCAGTCAATCCTGAACCAATTTGCGAAGCTAACCGGATCCGCTGGCTCTCACCACCAGACAGTGTACTAGAAACACGAGAAAGCGTTAGATATGTCAATCCCACCTTTTTCATAAACAAAAGTCTCGCCCGGATTTCGCTGAGAATTGGAATTGCAATTGTCTTTTTAGCTCCTGGTAGTTCCAGGTTCGACACCATATCAACAGCATCATTAACAGATAATTTACAGAAATCAGTGATATTGAGTCCACCAACTGTTACCGCGAGAGCTTGAGGTGACAAACGGTCCCCCAGACAGGCTGGACATGGTGGAGCAGAATGCTCGTCATCAGTTTCTTTCTGTACATTTAATAAATGTTCATAATCCCCCGTCTGGAGGTGAATGCCTAGCCCATGACATGACTGGCATGCTCCCAATTGATGATTAAACGAGAATAACCGTGGTGATAACTCCGGGAGTGATTTTCCACAGATGGAGCAGCTGAAACTCTGGGAGAAACATGTTTCTTGCATACTCATATAATCATAGATCATAACCATATCTCCAGAGAGTGAGAGTGCGATTTCAAGTGAATCTACCAAACGTTGAGTATCCTCTTCTCTGACAGTAAGTCTATCTACAACGATATCAATTGTATGGTTTTTTCCTTTATCGATTTGTATTTCATCCGACAAGTTGTGAAATGTTCCGTCTATACGAACACGTGCAAAACCATTTTTTCGAGCTTCATCCAATACGTTGCTATGTTCTCCTTTTTGTCCACGTATGATTGGAGCAATTACCGCAAATTTAGTACCTTGAGACAACTGATAAATCCGCTCGACGATTTCATCAACAGATTGACGTCCTATTTCCACTTTGCAATCCGGACAATGTGGTGTTCCTGCTCTTGCCCAGAGAAGACGCAGATAATCATAAATCTCTGTCATCGTTCCTACTGTGGAGCGCGGATTTCTTGAAGTCGTTTTCTGTTCAATCGCAACAGCGGGAGAAAGTCCTTCAATAGAGTCAACATCAGGAGTTGTAGCTTGTCCTAAAAATTGTCGGGCATAGGCTGACAAAGACTCGACGTATCTCTTCTGCCCCTCAGCATACAAAGTATCGAAGGCTAGGCTTGATTTCCCTGATCCGCTTACACCCGTGAAAACTACGATTTGATCACGCGGCACATCCACATTAATATTTTTCAAATTATGCTCTCTTGCACCTCTGACATTTATAAATTTTTGCATGATAATCCTCCCTTGGTAATGCAAAATAGGATAGACAAAACTTAAAGATTCTCCTTATCTCATCCTGAATCCAGATTCAATAGCTCAATATTAAACAAGTGTTCTTGCCTTCTCTTTTAGTGTTTTTGTGAACTTATATGGCTTCCGATTGTACTGTAAGCGGTGATTTTGTTGTTCTCTTCTATAAATGTTCACTTTGATTTCCAAGTTGGCAACTTCTTTTTGAAATTTTGAAATGTAGTTTTTAGTGTAATTAAGTCCACTTTGTTCATTTGCACAAAAATGTACCTTTAAAAGGAATCCATTAGTACTTATTTCAAATTTGTAATGATTCATTAACACATGCTCCTTTGTTTAATTGTTTAACTTCAGATATAAAAAAATATTTGCCTAAGGAATATGACAGTAAACTAACATCATTCCTTTATTCTCTATTTATAGTTGTTATATGCAGTTTCTTTATAATGCTCTTCCGCTTTAGTTTGATCCGAATGAGTTTTCAAACTCTTTTTCTATTTTAAATTTCATAACAATAGAAACGTAAAATTCATAACCACCATTAAACCCATCTATTTACTTGGTATAAGTGAATAACTACCTTATCTACTCTATCGTTACCTTACGATTAACATAAAATTTTATAGTGTAAGCATACACTTTTTGTTAGCACATAAGTCAAGTTTTTTTTAAAATCCCCTTCGCTCACCAACGTTTTTCTCTAAAAACAGATTGACAAATTCATCTCTACATGGGGGGGTTGACAGGGGGATGCTATAATAAATTTATGATATTAATTGAACGTGAGGGGTCAATATGAATGAGCTAAAGGTAGGGGAATTGCTTTTCTACCCCATGCACGGTGTAGGGTTACTAGAAGAAAAAGTAGCACTCTCATTAGAGGGACAAACGAAGAATTATTACAAACTCTACTTTAATGAACTCGCGTTGAACGTATTGGTTCCTCTGGAATCAGCTAAACAACTTGGAGTCCGTGCTCTCTCTAGCTTAGAAGAAATGGAACATTCACATATTCACTTTTTCAGTAAGTTTCGTAAATTGCCGGTTCTGACATCCGAAAGAAAAAATCTCTTGGATACGAAATTGAGGTCAGGAAAACTTTTAAACCTGACTGAAGTAATCCGAGATCTAATTTGCGCATCTAAGTATGAGCTTAAGCTTACTGCCCATGACAAAAGTTCACTTCAAATAGCGAGTAATATGGTTAACAAACGAACTTATGTATGTTGCGAAAATCCCCATCGACCAAGCAAGTAATCAATTGAAACGAAGTATTAACTTGCGACTGAGGGGGAAACAAAGCAACTTCAACTCACTCATTCGTGAAACGAGTCTTCAAAATTTAAAAAGTTCCAAAAAAACGGATAAGAAACTGAGTTAAACTCGGTTAAGCTGATATAGACAATTGAAAAGTGATCTTCAAAATTTAAAGAAGGTGTGACGTCAGCGGTGAAAACATGGAAAATAACCAAGTAATAAAGGACAACGTAAAAAAAGACAATATCAAGGTATTTTCATTTTTGAGTCATTATTTGAATACTACACCTGACTTCATCAGCAAAGACGAAGTAGATGAGATTGTTAACTATGGTGTTTCTAGCGAATATGCATTTACTGTAATAATCGCAGCAGCCTTAGGGCTAGAAATTGTTGATAACGCTGATGATTCAGAATTCTTTAACAACTATCTCCTTAAGGCATTCCATAAACTAGATGAAATTGAGTATTATACTAATCCTTATTTTCAAAATATAAAGGTACCCGCTATTAGAATTGGGAATAGTGAACTAAAATATGAAAGATACAAACCCTATGAAGGATTTGTTTGTAATGACATAATCACCACGCAAGAAGGCAGACAAATCCCACAAATCGGTTTTTTTGAAACGGAGTTTAAATTTCCAGCAATTTTAGAGAATAAGAGAATCTGGATGACTATAACACCAAATGAGATAGAAACTATGAAAGAACCTGTTGCTAAAGCATTCGGTAAAGTACTTACATTTGGATTGGGACTTGGATATTTTGCCTATATGGTCTCAGAAAAAAGTAAGGTTGACACTATTACAATTGTTGAAAATAATGCAGATGTTATTCAATTGTTTAGTCGATATATACTTCCACAATTCAAGAATAGGCATAAAATAAAAATTATAAAATCAGATGCGTTTGAGTTTGCAGAAGTAAATTTGTCTCGGGGAGAATATGATTTTGTATTTACGGATTTATGGCACGATGTTTCTGACGGAATTGAAATGTATAGTAGAATGAAAAATTACGAAAAGTACAGTCCATCAACTGTCTTTTTGTATTGGATAGAACAATCGATTTTGTGCTATCTTTAATATTTGATCTGAAATGAGGATGCTGATAGACCACCCTTACCAAATCTATTCTCAATAACTGCAGTAATAATAATAATCAGTTCTTAACCCTCAATCGGACATTCATTTTTACGTAACTAAACGTCCTTAATGCTCTAAAAAAGCAATCGCTTAAGTAAAAACAAAAAGGCCGAGATTTACATCTCAGCCATTTCTCACGTTGCTTCCGCTTTTATTAAGTCAATGTAGTAAGGCCGAAATTCTCACCTCATACCAGATCGTTGAATATGGAGACCCTTATAAGAGCTTCATTTCCGTTCTACTGTGTATCCTTTATCCTCCAACAACTTCACGATTCCATGCTCGCCAAGGTAGTGCGCAGCACCTACGACGATAAAGTATTCTTCTTTCTCATCGCTCTTCAGGTATCCATCAATTTTATCAGCCATACCGATATTGCGATCAATCAGCATTGCCTTGTTGTATTCCTCGTTATCAGAGAAGTTATTTGTCAGTTCAAGCAACTGTTCATCACTGCCCGTTTTCCACATCTCAGCCATTTGGTTCACGCTGTCATCCAGCACGTCGAAGTTATCCAGTGTCGCTTTTAGAGTTTCCTCTTGTAGCTCTTTCGAGAAGTCGTTGAACATGCCAAGTTGAGACTCGTAAGATTCTAACTCGATAACCGGGATTTTGCTCTCAATAGCCTTTTGAATGAAATACAGATCCACGCCCGCTGAAGCTTCATATCCAGCCGTCGCTGACTTCAGACTAGCGAGTGTACTCTCCGCAACCCAAGGCTTGAATGCGTCCAGCGCATTAGGCTCCAGACCGTTTTTCTTCAGAATATCCCCTAGCTTGGTATACGTCTCGCTTGAAACATGATCCTTCAGCGTTGTTCCATCCTGGTAAGATCCCAGATCCAGAATCAACTTCTGTTGTGCCTCGTCAGCCGCTTTGCTGATATCGATCTCTACACCCAAGTAATCTGCTTCCGCAAAAGCTTCTTCAAACTCCTCACGCAACGGGTAGAAGCTATCGTCTGCAATATGCATGGAGCCTACCAGATATACCGTGTTTCCGTTACTCTCCACTTCCCACATGAAGCCGCGGCCGCCAGCTTGTGCGGTTTCTGTTTCCTTGGAAACCAGCAGAACGGCGCGAGTCTTCGCATCCCAGCTAACCTTATAACCGGCAGCGTCCCCAACAACTCGAATTGGCGCATAGGTTACGCCATTGATTTGTTTCAGTTTACCTTTTAGGGTAATGGTTTTGCCATCCACAACGACATGGATCGTGTCATCTGCTGTACCCTTCAGTTTCACGTCCAGAGCCTGAAGCGTTGTTCTGAGCGGAACAAGCGTTGTGCCCTTATCTATAATCGGTGTGCCAAGTGAATATTGAACAACTTGGTTATCCACTTTTACTGCCGGCTGTTGTTGTGGGGCAGCCATGGCAGGTACTGCCGAAGAGAGCAAACCAACCGAAATCGCGAGGGATAATAGCATTCTTTTCCAATTTTTCATTTATGTAATCTCCTTTATTTTCAATGTGAGTTGATAGTTTGCGCCATACCGATTTGACACCCTTTGTCTTCCGCTTTCTTACTCCAGCAACTCACAACTCTTTCTATGATATCATAATTAGAAAGAAACTCGTGAATATCTTTTACTATTTTTATGCAATAACTCGCCCTCCGAAGGTTCGCGGCATGCTGCATTTCTTACATTACGAACTTTCCTTAGTGGTCCAAAAATAACCATGCTATTGGCTGCCTCTTTAATAAAAACAACCCCGAATTTTATTTCGGGGTTGTTTTAACAGGTATATGTGACGCTCATTCGTTAATCGTTCGCCTTGTCAGTTCCTTCGCTTGGGGTCTCTTCATAAATAATGGGATACGACTGACTTCCAAGCAGCATTTTCCGCCCCTGGAACTCATCATACAGGTTGATGCGAACAGTCCCTCCGCTTACATTTTTGCCGAAGTTGTTATTCAATGTAATGGCGTATGATTTATTGCTGCCGATGGTCAAATCGGTGCCGAGTGTCAACGTCTTCTCTGTGGATTGTCCGGTCGGGTCAATCATCTCCATGATGAGCTTGTGTTCATATTCGCCTGTCTCGTAATCGCCATCTCTGGAGAGGTTATAATGAATGACAGTATCAAGCCGATCCTTCCCTTTGCTAAGCTCAGCTTCCCCTCTCGTTATGGACAGTCTGTACGGGAACAATTCCACATTTCCTAAACTCGCTCCCGGATCTATAGCTCTAGGCCTTAAGGCTAATCCCATGGTATTGATCGATCCTGTTGATTCTTCCCCTAAAGCTGTCAGTTTTCCGTCGGCCACACCTTCGCCGATATAAAGCACAAGTTCTGAAGTATTCACATTCAGCGGAAGCTTGCTCCAAACCGTAACCAGATTTTTCCCATTCGGACTTGTCTTGTCGGTCGATTGATTGATTTCTGCTTCAAAATACTCGTTGTCCGGTGTTTTGTAGTACGCCACCAACTGTGCCTGCCTGGAGTAACGTGTTTCCTGACTGGTCATCTCCAGTTCCGTATACATCAAATTGGAGCTGCTTCCCTGGTAAACCGTAGACATGCGTTCACGGATTTCCCTTTCTTGCCTGGAGTAGAAATACGGTATGATTCGCCTGCAGCGACCTGATTCATTACATTGTTCAGCGCTTTGGTATTGAGCGACAGAAATTTCGTGACCTTCTCTTCTGATACTTCCTGCAGCTCCATTCGTAATTGATTGAAATTATAGGAATATGGCACCTTGGCAAGCACATACATCTCTACGGTTTCATTAGGCGCCAAGGTCGTTTGATCCGTTGGCACCACGATTTGAGCCGTACTGCTCAAATCACGCATATCGGCCTTAACCTTGGCTTTTAGCTCAGGCAGCTGTACGGTCGAGTCTTTGGTGTTGCGAATACTAATCCGGGCGGCAATTTGATCGCCGTCTCCCCAAGGCAGCCGTTGATACAAGCTTAGCTTTACGCCAAATGTTCCATGACTGTTCTCCATGATGTTCTCCAAGCCCAGATGGCTCTTCTCTTCTTGAGCATAAGGAATTTTATAAAAGGCCGTCGGGAAACGGATCTTCCCTTCCATAGCAGGCTCCATTAATTGCAGCTGCAGCATATTCTGTTTCATGTGCAAGGGTACATCTGCCTCGAGATCAATAAGTTTCTCCTCCAGCGGCTTCAACGTAACATTCTCAAACGCCTTCGTATTTATCGGTATGCTGTAACCCTCCGCAGTTCGGATGGAAAGTTCGTAAGCTGGCAGCTTCACTGATTTTTGACCGAGATTTTTAACGCGGAATTGAAGGCTCCATTTCCCGGTATCATTCTCAGCAAATACGGAAGCACTCTTCAATTGCGTTTCAATCGTACTGTTATTAATGGATATTTTTTTGACGGCATTATTAGCCGCAGGCACGTCAGCGCTAACGGCAGGAAGCTTGAAGGTTTTTACCGGGAGCGTCATTTTCAAACCTTCGTCTTCCTGGGTGAATTGCATCATCAAATGGTCCATCTTCAGATTGGAAGGCACCTCAGCCAGATAGTATATCGTTCTTTTCTGCCCTGGCTGGATCTTAAAGCTTCCTCCTGTATCATCCTCAGGCTCAAGCTCGATCACCGAGCCGCCGACTGACTTCAGTTGTGCTTTAAATCCAGGATCGCTTAGTACCCTCTTTCCTCCGTTTGCGAGATGAACCCCGACCTTCATATACACTTTTCCATTATCTTTCATTCGTTGCAAACTTTCAGCCTTGACCGTAACGGGCAGCTGTTTCATCATAACCTTTGCGCTTTTGCCATTAGCAACAGCATGATCGGAAGCTGCCGCAGGAAGTTTGAACGATTGCACCGGAAGATTTATGTTCAACTCTTTGTCTTCTAGCGCGAGCTGCAATGTCATCCCATTCGTCTTCATCGTGGAAGGAACCTCTGTCCAATAGTAGACGATTCTGCTCTCCTGAGGCTGGAGCTTGTAGCTGGTGCTGGCTGAATCAGGCAAGAGTTCGAATACCGAGCCGCCGGCCGATTTTAGATATGCTTTATATCCGGGATCGCTAAGTACCGTAGTTCCTCCATTCGAGAGTTTCATCCCCAGTTTTATATATACTTTTCCATTGATTTTATACCTCTGCGCGGTATCTGCCTTGGCCGTAACGGAATAATTATTCATCTTAATCTGCTTGCTCTTGCCTACAGGAACTACAGATGAATAATGGGCAGGAATCGTGAAACCACCCAGTCTTTTATCATAAGTGGGGCTGCTAAAATCCCATCCGAACATGGAAACCTTAATTCCGTTTATCTGTGACGATTTTCCAATATTCACATAGTACGTCACGGATTGACTGCTATTTGCATGCAGCGTTCTTTTACCAGCATCACTCGTAACTGCTTTTCCTTTTACGATGGCGCCACTCGGCGTGGAAACCTTGGAGAAATAGTCGATCAGATCTATTCTATTGTTACTACGGTTACTGTAATGAAGCGTGTACACCAGAATATTGCCGTCAGGCGCAGTCATCATATCCATCCCCGTCAGCTTCACACTGACGTTTTGCTTCAATGTGACCGAACCGAGTTTATCCAGTGTGAACATAGAAGCAGCTGCAGCAGATTTGGAACCGGACGCATTAGCTGCAGATGCCCCATATGTATCCATGGCAACGAATTGACTCAACACCGCAGCGCTGAGCATCATGGTCATACATATCTTTTTTGGCCTGTACATCAATGTACCTCCCGATAAAAATAATTTAGTGCAATCGAATCTTATCGCCTTCTTGCAGCGGAGCACTGCTTTCAACAATGATCGGTTGATGCTCCATTACACCGTCTACTGCCGATTGGTTTTCATTCGAGTCCATGATCGTAATATAGGTTTTTTTAATAACAAAGCTGTTTCCTAGCGGTCCGTTTCTTTCCTCGACACCAAATACGTACGATTGGTCTCCTTCTTTGTGGATAGCTTCATTCGGTACTAGGATCAAATCATTCACCGTTTTGATCAACTGGGTCTCTGCCGGCTCTCCGCCCTTTAGCTCCTTATCCTCAATAGCAATAACCAGTTGCTTCATAGGTGTTGTGTAAGCAGGTGTGTTTCCGCCGTTTTCCGGTTCACCAAGCGGTTGTTCGGTATCTTTAATATCCTCAATGCTCCCCTCGACTTGTCTGGCATTACTGCCACCTATTCGAACATTCAATTTTGCTCCTTTTTCCAGATTATCCATTAATGTCGCTGGAGCAATAAACTCAAACTCAAAGCCGAGTTTCGAATTGGCGATTATGACATCGGACTCTCCCCCTTTCGACTCAAGCCCCTCCACTGCATTAATCTTCGTAACGATCCCGTCAAAAGGTGCAATCAATGTGCTGTTTTCTTGCAAATCCTCCTGCGATCTCTGAACTTTCCGTCTTTGGACATCGATATCCATTTGAGTCCTCTTCATATCGTTTTTAGCTTTTACGATTGTTTTCTCATCGTCGCTTAGTGAAGCTTCCTTATAACTATCTTGCTGCTCCTTTAGCGTAAGCATGAACTGGCTTAATTGCGTCTCTTCATCCTCGATCTGACGCTGGAGCGTCCGTTGGTTGTAAACAACCAGGATCGCTCCTTTCTTAACCGTTTTGCCTTCCTTGGCATGGACCTTCTCAACTTTGCCTCCGACAGCGCCCGATAAAGCTGCGGTCTCTCGCCACTTCACAATTCCCATACCTTGAAAAGTATGATTTAACTCCCCTCTTTCCGGTGTTGTAACTGCAACCTTAGGGAGCGTTAACGCCTTAAGAGTATTGCTAAACAACGTCAATGCAACGAGTAGCAACACAAATAAGCCAAAGAAGATGCGAATCCTCCGTTTGCGTCCAGATATCGTTTTACTAGCAAGTTGCACTTCCATTCATATCCCCCCGTAATAGACTAACCTTTAACTCCTGATAGCTGAATGCCCTGTACAAAATAAGACTCAGCGTACAAATACAACAGCACCATCGGAGTCATATATAAGACGGATGCAGCAAAGGCGACGCCCCTTGCATCATTATTAATGTGCGACAAATACAGCGACAGCGGTTGCTTAAATGCATCCTCTAGAAAAATAAGCGGCTGCTCGACCATATTCCAATTATCAACGAATAGTAAAACGACGAGCGCAGCCATACCGGGCTGAACAAGCGGGACAATAATTTGATAAAAAATTCTCAAATGACCCGCGCCATCGATTTTGGCCGCTTCGATATAAGAATTCGGAATATGCATCACGAACTGTCTGAGCATAAATACACCGAAAGCACTGAATATACCCGGCAATATAATAGCTGAGGTTGTATTGATAAGCCCCAGCTTATCGGCAATGATATAATTGGGCACGAGCGTCACCTGAAATGGCATAAGCATCGTTAAAACATATAGAAAGAACAACTTGTCTCGTCCCGGAAATCTCAGCTTTGCAAACGCATAGGCGGCTAATGACGCAACCAGCACTTGCAAAACAATAATAGGTACGACCATAAACACAGAATTCCAAAACATTTGGAGAAACACAGGTTTGTGAACCAGTACCTCCGCATATTGGCGGAAAGATACCCAATCAGGAAGCAGCTTTACATTAATAAATCCATCCTTTTCCCCTGCTTCAATATTGATCAATTGGCCAATGAGATGATAGTTATATTCGATTTCGGCCTCCGTCATGAATGAGTTTACGACAGTGATCACAATCGGTAACAGCATCATCAAAGCCAGCACACCCATCATTAACGATAGACTAAGCTTTTGAATGAAAGTCAATTTTCCAACCACCTTGCCTATTCCATGGAATTCCTAAAACGACGTTCGACAGCTAACATCATTATGACGAAAATAAGAATGCAAACTACCATTAACACAGCAGCAGCTGTCAATTTCTGAACATCGAGAGAAAGAAACATGTTGTTCATATAATGTTGCAACATATAAATGCGGTCATGTGGATAATCACCTGCAATCAGGTATGTTTCGCGGAATACTTTGAATGAATTAATAATCGACATCAGAAAAACAAATACCATCGTTGGAGTCAAATAAACCAGGGTAATATGGAACCATTTATGAAATCTGCCCGCTCCTTCGATATCTGCGGTTTCATAGTAGTCTTTGGGAATGCTCTGCAACCCCGCTAGAAACAATATGATGTTGTAGCCAATATTTTTCCACGTATAGACGATGGCCAGTACACCAATGGACCACTCCGATTTCATCCAATCGATCCGCTCCACATTGAAGTTCTGCAACCATGCATTTAAGGTGCCGTTCCAGTCAAATACAATTTGCCAGATCATAACGATTGATGCTACGGGTACGACAAGTGGCAATACAAAAGCCGTTTGCAGCCAATTCCTAAAAAATAACTTTTTATTTAACAACTGCGCAAGCAACAATGACACCAAGATCATAAGGGGCACACTCACACTTGTGAACAGGAACGTATTCGTCGCTGCCTTGCGGAAGGAAGAACTTGCAAGCAATGTATTGTAATTATCCAATCCAACAAATGAACCATCGATCGTACTATCCTGAAACGAATAGAGAAATCCCATGCCGAACGGAACGAGATAAAAGATTAAAAAACCGATCAGACTTGGTGCCAGAAACAGAGCTGCAACAGTCCAGTCTTGACGCAGCTTGCCCCTCATTTTTCTCCAGAATAGATTGCCTTTCACCTTGGACCTCCTTCACCATTTCGAAAAAGAGAGAATGAACCCTGTACCAACTGTTTAGGGCCCATCCCTCTTTGCTTTCCTATTCGTTTAATACAGTGGTCACCCTGTTTTGAATAAGCGCTGCCACCTCTTCGGGCGATTTTGCCCAGTGAAATAAGCGTGGGACTTATTCATTCAAATAGGTCATGATCCGGTTCTGTATGAGCTCAGCAGTGGCTTCGGCAGATTTCTGACCCGTGAAGAATGCTGTGGCCTCCTCGGCGATGATCTTTGAAAACATGTTGTGTTCGTCATCGTATCCATAATTTCTTAAACGAGCCTCCGATACCAATTCCTTAAATGGTTGAAGATTCTCTTCGGTTGCTTTAATGACCTTGCCAGCCTTAGGATCATTAATCCCTTTCTCCACTACATCTTTAATAGCTTTATCATTGACCGCCTTATTTATAGAAATATAAGATAGCTTTGAGTAGGACTGCATCTCTTCCGACATTAAGAACTTCATGAAATTCCACGCTTCCCCTTTGACCGTAGAATTTGCATTCATCGCTAGCTCTCTGGTCACGCTAAAGGATACACCTGATTGTTGGTCGGCTGAATGCGGCTTCTGATAGATTTTTGCGTTATCATAATATAAACTGAGACGGACAAGATAATCTGAAGGGGAGAGGATTCTAGAATGTAAGAAATTAGTTTTTTGCGAACCGCCCATGACTTCCGACGTGATAATATTGTCGTCATACAATGCTTTCACTTGCTTCAGCAAATCTATGAATAACGCGGAGTCAAACGATGCGGTCCGCCCATTGACCAATTTGGCATAATTGTCGGATACAAGGTTATTTAACAGCTGTTCCGGAGGCCAATTGTCCATGGAGACGGAATACCCTCCCTTATTAGCCAACTCTTTGCTTATTTCTGCAAAATCGCTCCATGTCCACTTCTTATCATCGATGGTGACACCGGCATTCTCGATATTTGCAGCATCCCCAAACAAAACTTCTAAGTGAAACTCTAATGGAAGGGTATAAATACCGTCATTCATTCGGGAATTTTCAATAATATTCATTTCGTACAGGCTGGGATCAAAAGTGTTATCCCTCTTAATTAGCTCTTCTAAATTAACAAAAGCCTTTTTGTTAACAAACTTCTCAATGGGCAGGGGAACAACTGAAACAGCATATAAATCCGCTCCCTTACCTGATAAAACCTCCGTAGTGGTCTGTTTTGCATATCTTTCCACTTCAGCCGGGGACAGCATGGCCCCCTCAGCAGGAAACTCTTTGAACTCAATCGTCGTATTCGGATGCTGGGCTTCGTATTTTTGTTTCGCTTGCAGGAAGAAATCGTCCGCTGCAAGCAGCGAGACAACAACGGTTTTCTTGCCGTCCTTCGTTTCATCAACCGGCATTCCTTCATCTTCTTTAGCTTGATTATTACTGTTACTGCTGGTTTTATCTGTCGTCTGTGCTCCCCCTTGATTGCCGCCAGTAGGGGCACTGCAAGCAGAGACCATGACCATGATGAACGTGAATAGAATTATCATCGCTTTTTTCATTGTTTCTCTTCCTTCCCATAATCGATCTCTCCGCGATCATCCCGCGAAAGTTACTCCATTAAGTGTAGTACAGGGATATATGAGGAGTTAGATCGACTTGTAATGAAGTTGTAAAAGTAAAAAAAAGAACCGTCAGAGATAAATGATTCCCTGACAGTCCTTTGCTTATCGCCGCTAAAAGCGTTTGGTGTGGTCTTGCAGCACTGGGTTAGGCGGGCAGGTCTGCTTAGAGCCTGGAATAGTAACTAAGCAGCGCCATGACATCCTTACTGAATCCGATAATTTCATTTCGTTTCAAATCGACTGTAACATTATATTTTAACTTCTCCCTGTCCTTGCTCATGTAATACAATTCCACAACACCGCCCGAGCGCGTCATGTCCTCATTCAGCGTTATATCGGACAACGGATAGCTCCCTTTATCCTGAATAAACTCTGTTGCGAGAGGTTCAACTTCGTTCATATGATATTTTACCATTCGATCGTCTTCCACCGTAGACTTGGCATGATCCTGCATCGTTTCTCGCCTTCTGACAGCTCTGATGACATCGCCGTCCCTCGCATTCAGCACGATTTGATAGCCTTGATCAGGATCGGTCGGTTTGGTCAGCGTCGTATAATATACGCCGCTAGAATACGAAGCAAAATCAATTTGATCGTTCACCTTTAGTTCTGGAACCGCTGCTGAAACCCCTGTTGGTGTAACAACGAGGCCCTTTTCCGCCTCATTTAGCATAACTTTAAACTTGTTCTGGTCAATAACCGCTAACTCAAATTGAAGCTCGTCCTTCGTCAAGTTTTCATCGAAGTACTTATTTACTGCATTAAGACTAAGTGTCTTCACCGCATCCTGGGACAGAACGCCCTCATATTCCTCCTCCATATTCTCGTTCTCTCTGATTATTTTTTTAACCATGACGGTATCTTTGGGAATCGTATTGAAAACGCTCTGGCACCCTGTCGTCAGGATGATGAACGACACACAAATGATAACTAAAATAAGTTTGTTCATTCCTTTATCCCACCTTTCGGATGGGTAAGCGAGAATACGACTTCTACGGTAGTACCCTGGTTTTCATTGCTGGTTACCCGAATGACGGCATTATGGACACTCGCGACATTTTGACATAACGCAAGACCGAGACCTGCCCCTTTACCGTTTCTTGTCCTCGATTTATCCACCATGTAAAAAGGTTCAAAAATTTTATCCTGATGTTCCTTAGCGATCCCAATGCCCTGATCCGTCACTTCAAGCACACAATCTCCGTTGTGCCATACGACGCGCAGCGTAATGGTCTGCTGTTCATCCGAAGCTTTGATTGCATTGTCCACCAGATTGAAGATCAGAACTTTGATCAAATCCTTCTCCAATCTCAGCTCGCCCGGCTCGCACTTCGCGACGATCGTCACCTGCTTTTCTTTGGCCATCATGTCCAGCGCAGGCTTGATTTCAGCTATAATCGCTCCCAAATCGTGCGGCTCCATTTCGAATTGATCCTCTTGCAACACAATCAAATTCATCAGCTTCATGGACAACATCTGTAATCGCTTGCCTTCTGAATAAATCACATTGAGACCGTCCAGAAACGTTTCCTCATCATATTTGGTTGTTCTCATAAAATTCGCATAGGCGATAATCGAAGTCAGCGGCGTATTTAATTCATGTGTGAAATTATTGATAAACCGTTGTTTCTCTTGATTGTTCCGCTCAAGTTCTGTGATGGTGTCCTCCACAACAGCGGCCATATTGTTGAAATTGTAGGCCAGCATCCCGATTTCGTCTTTTGATTTTAACTGGACGCGTTCGGAGAAATTCCCCTGTGCGATAACCTGAGCAGTTCGACCCAGCCGATCAATCGATCTCGTCAGTCCCCGGCTTACAAAAAACATGATCAACATATAGAGGAAACAAGCCACCACATCCACTTGCACAAAGAACCGATACTGATCTACACGGTCCTGATATAACGAGGTGACATCTACCATATAAGTAAATAGATAGCTTGTACGGTTAACATCCACCATACTTGACGTGAACAGGATCGTTCGCTCACCGATATCCCGTAAAACATAATGGATTTCATCCGTGCCCAGCTTGCCCAGTTCCTCACGTTGTGTCGGTATTGAGAAATCGGTATTACTGAAGACTACCCGATTTTTCTGATTTCTGATATCCAAATACACACGCTGTTCATGATTGGTACCCACAAATTCATTACCGATTCTCGTTAATACGGTTTTCTCGTAATCAATCGAATCATAGATGCGAAGGATCGGCACAATCGCGTTAACACTGGATTGAATACTCATATTTTGGCTTAACGCGCTATTGATCTCCTGCTCAAGCATCCTATTATGGCTGCGCTCGATAACCATAATGGAGGCTGCGTTAAAGATAATGACGAAGACTAGAATCGAGAAGACATAAATTTTTTGCCAAAATTTCATTCCTCTCAATCCTCCAGCCGATAGCCGAGTTTATAAATGGTCTTGATGTGATTCTGCAGCTCTAGTTTTTTGCGCAGTGATTTAATATGCATATCAACCGTTCTTGTTTCGCCATAATAATCGCCGCCCCATACTTTATCGAGGAACTGCTCTCTGGATAATGCGATGTTCTTGTTTTTCAGCAGAACAACCAGCAAATCATATTCTTTGGGCGTTAGCTCTACAACTTTCCCCTGTTTGGTTACTTCCCGTTTGTCCAGATCGACGATAAGGTTCTGGAATGCCATTACCTGTTCTTCCTTTTCATATCTTCGCAGTACCGTCTCTATACGGGCCAGCAGCTCAATCGCTTCGAAAGGCTTGACCATGTAATCATCAGCCCCCAGCTTCAACCCGTCCACTTTATCATAAACCGAGTTTTTCGCCGTCAAAAAAATAACCGGAATATTGTACGGCTTAATGCGCTTCATAAGCTCAAAACCGTCCAGCTTCGGAATCATGACATCCAGCAAAATCAGATCGAACTTTTCCCGTTGCACCAGCTCAAGCGCAGCTTCGCCATCGTAAACCTCCATCGTCTCGTAGCTCACGATATTGAGATTCATTTTAATGATTTTGGATATATGAACGTCGTCCTCAACAATCAAAATCTTTTTGCCCATACGTCTGAATCCCCTAACACAAATTATAGTCACGTTCATAATGCTACGATAAACGAAGCCGCATTAAAATTGCAACCGAGTCCTACGCTTCAAGCACTTAACTTTGGCGTTGAGCCAAATATCTTTTACAAACGTTTGTCATTTTGGAAGTTAAGCGAAAAATGGTCCGCGTCCTTATATACAGCAAACTCATATCCTTTTTCCTTATAGAATGCAATGATTTCGGGAAGCGCTTGTAAGGTTTGTGGTTTTTCATGCATGAGAATCACTTCTCTGTCAATTCTAGTTTTCCTTTTAATGTTTTCTACAATTTGGCTTGGATTATCTTTTAAATCCCAGTCTTTAGAATCAATGGTCCAATCCCAGACCTTAATTCCAGATTTCACAACTTGATTACGAACCTGTTCACTTTCCAATCCTGGTGCTGATCCATAAGGTGGACGAACCAACTTAGGATTTGTACCTGTAATATCTTCAATTAGAGACAGTGTTTCTTTCATCTCTGATACAAACTGTCCGTTATGGTATAACTTTTTGTAATCATGCGATATACTATGAGCTCCAACATAATGGCCTTCTTCTGTGGCTCGTTTGACACTTTCCTGTAAATCGGTTTTTTGTAAATTCGTCCCTTGCATAAAAAAGGTGGCTTGTATATCTTGTTCTTTTAATAAATCTAAGAATTGATCCGTTAACGTAGTAGGACCATCATCAAATGTTAAATAAACAACTTTTTCCCCAGACTTTCCATCTGTCCTTTTTTGTTTGGCTGGTTGTTCGGTACTTTGTACGATATTTTCTTTGGCTACGACATCTTCTTCAGGAGCAGCAGTGAGTTTCCCTATTAAAAAGATCATTAGGAAACTAGCTGCTAGAACAACGACTAATCTTCTTCTCGCCTTAATTACCCTGTTTTTTTTATTATCATTTCGTGATATTCTCATTATTTATCTAGCCCTTCTATGAATTTTCAGTTGTGTCACGAACCCCTTTCCAATCTTCTCTATCCGTAAAATAATCTTTGATCCCTTCCACTATGCCCTGAGCGGTTCGATCCTGATGACTCTCGCTGAGCATCTCCATTTCATCGCTCGGGTTGGTGAGGAACCCTACCTCCAACAGAATCGCGAGATTGTTGCTTCCCGTCAGTACCTTCCAACTTTCCTTTCTCACGCCGCGATCCCTGAATCCAGTAGCCTCCACCAAGTGCTCGTGCACCTCGCGTGCAAACGGAATACTATCGTCCGCGTAATAATATGTTTCGGTGCCAGATACATCGGGATCTGCATAGGTGTTCCCATGAATGGAGACCAATGCATCCACATCAAGATCGTTTGCGAATTGGTTACGATCCTCTAGATCGACAAAAGTATCGTCCGTACGTGTCATGTACGCCTCGAACATTGGCTCTTGCTGGAGCAGATCGAATACCTTCTGTGACAGCGCTAGTGTGTACGCTCTCTCATGGTTTCCGCTGACTCCTTCCGCACCAGGATCCTTGCCTCCATGCCCTGGATCGATCACGATTTTGTAGCGTTGGGATATTTCTTGTGGCACTGCCGTTTTTGGGAACAGTGCAACTTTTAGCTCCGCGGAAACCGAGGGTGAAAATTGCTCATAGATCGACCAAATCATTCCTATCAAAGCAACAACAATGACCACCAATATCGCTTGGCGGCGTTGACGCTGTTTTCTGTTTTTCCTTTTCATACGATCTCCTTACTCCGATTAATCGGTACATGCTGATATCTTCAATGACTCAACAAGTGTAGCAAGTCGATATATGATAAGTTAGATCATCTTGTATAGAAGTTGTAAAATCTGATTTCAACTGACAGCACACAAAAATATATACAGCCGAGCCCTATGGATGCTAGACGTTAAATACCCATTGTACGTCGTAACATAGGAAATTCATAGGCTGCGAACAATGGCTGTTAAGTATGACTTGGAAAATACATATAAAAATCAAAAAAAAACGGAGAGTCACCTCTCCGTTTTCCCTTACATATTAACCATTAACAATGAATGCAGTTATATATTCATAGTGACACCACACATAAACATATTTGTACTATCTATGCTTACATCTTATAAGCCTTCATCGCTTTTCTAAGCTCCTTGAATGTAGGGCGCTTGCCGTACATCAGGACACCGGTACGATAGATTTTCGCAGCCAGCCAACCGAAAACGAGGATGGATACGATCAGGATCGCCAGCGAAAGCAGGATCTCCCAGAATGGGATACTGCCAAGGCCGATACGAACCAGAATCGTGGTCGGCGAGATGAACGGAATGTAGGTGGATACCTTCATCAGCATCGAATTCGGAGCGCTTAGGCTAAAGATGGCGATATAGAATGCCACCAGGGACAGCATCGTAATCGGCATGACCGCCTGCCCCAAATCCTCGGTACGGCTGACAATCGAACCGATAGCCGCGTAGAGCATCGCATACAAGAAATAGCCAAGGATGTAGAAGATTAAACCGAACACCAGCAGCATCGGGTCTATGGCTGTCAGGTCGAGATTCATGTCCTTCAATGTATCTATATTGTGCGGCAGTATCAAGTTCACAACAACTACAACTCCAAATGCCGCGATCTGGGACAGTCCCAACAGGAACATGCCGATAACCTTACCAAACATTTGGCTCAGCGGAGATACGCTTGTAATCAAAATCTCCATAATGCGGGAGCTCTTCTCTGTTGTTACTTCCGAAGCGATCATGTTACCTGTCCCCATCAAAGTGAAGAAGAAGAGAATAATCAGTGCATACACGACAATGTAGTTAATAACCTCGGAAGCTCCTTCCTTCTCTCCGGAAGCTCCGTCAGCGTTACCTGTTTCTGTAGGATCGATACTCCGAGCGTCAATTTGAACCGGTTGATTCAGTTCATTAATCTGCGCATCGGACAAATCAAGTCCGTCTACAATGCTGCGTGTCTTTGCCACTTGCAGAGCTGCTTGCAGATTGGATTGCAGTTCCGGGCTCATAGCCTCATCTTCAGAGCTGTAGACCACGGCCGGGAACGTATTGCCTTCTTGCGCTTCGAATTTCAGATAACCTTCGATTACGCCATCTTTAATATCTTTATTCAGAGCACCTTCATCAGCCGTTTCGTATTTTACCAATTCATAGGAGGTTGTCGGCAGGTTACTCCAGGTAGTCTCGAGTTGTTCAGCGAGCGTCTGCTCCTGTCCGTATACCAGACCGATGCGGGTGGTTTCTTCAGAGCCTGCTTTATCTCCCGTAAACATTTGGATCAGAAAAGGAAGATTGATCCCGATCGTAATAATGAGTGCAAAAATCAAGGTTGAAACGAGAAAGGACTTTGTTCTTATTTTATTCATGAACGTAAATCGGATAACGGTCCACATATTATTCATTGGATTCACCTACCGCCTTTATGAAGATTTGATTGAGTGTCGGCTCCTTCACTTCAAACCGATGGATCGTGCTTTGCGACATGGCTGTATTCAAAATGCTTTGCGCTGCCTCAACCTGGCTGATCCGGACGGAGTAGCCGTCTTCTGTTCGCTCCACAGCCGTTACGCCAGGCAGGGCTCCAAGACCCCCGACTTCACCGGACGTGCCGAGCACCACTTCTTCACGAGGATACTTGGATTTGATATCCTTCAGATTCCCCTTCACTACCGTATTGGAGCGATGCAGAATGGTAATGTTCTTACACAACTCCTCAACATGTTCCATCCGGTGGGTGGAGAACAGAATGCTTGTGCCCTTGTCGCGGAGTTCTTTTACTGTTGATTTCAGAAGTTCGACGTTCACCGGATCCAGTCCGCTGAAGGCTTCGTCCAGAATCAGAATTTGCGGGTCATGAACAACCGCTGCGATAAAGCCCATTTTTTGCTGGTTACCCTTGGACAGTTCCTCAATCTTCTTATCGTAATAGTCCGGTACTTCAAACCGTTCCAGCCAATATTTCAAACTCTTATCCGCGTCTTTCGCGGACATGCCCCGCAGCTGTGCCAAGTAGGAAATCTGCTCACTGACTTTCACTTTCGGGTATAACCCGCGCTCCTCCGGCAAGTAACCCATAATGTGACGCAGTTCCTTGTTATACGGCTTTCCGTTATACAGAATGGTTCCGTCATCCGGGTAGATCAATCCAAGCACCATTCGCATGGTGGTTGTTTTGCCGGCGCCGTTCGCACCCAGCAGTCCGTAGATTTCACCTTCCTCAACCTGAAGCGAAATCTGGTTTACCGCCGTTTTGTCCGCATAAATCTTTACTACATTGTCTAATTGCAATCGTTGCATATCGTATAAACCCCTCTCTATCCTAGTTCTGCACATTGGCAGGAATGTTTCCGTCAATCCATAATCGAAGCACTTCATCCAGCTCCAGGGAACGGGTCTGAATAAACGGTATGCCTGCAGACTGCAGGATCTTCTCCACTTCCAAGCATTCCGTCGTTATAAAAGAAATCGTAGTCGCTGTCTCTTGTTTGAAACTCAGAATACCCGGCAGCTCCTCGACAATGGAGGCATCCTCTTGAATCCAGCACTCCTTCCAGTTATCCAGCAGCGAGTCCTTCTCCACCATGCCCAGCAGCTTCCCATGATGGATTAGAATGACGTAGTCCGCCAGACGGCGAATTTCATCCACCACATGGGTTGAGAGCACGATTGTTGTGTCCATGGACTTCATCACTTTGTGCAGCTGATCGATCATCAGCTTCCAAGCGAAAGGATCAAGACCGGAAGAAGGTTCATCCAGCAGCAAGAACTTAGGCCTTGGCGCAAGTGCAGCGGCAATCTCAAATTTGCGTCGTTCCCCTTTGGACATCTTGCGAAGTTTTACGCCCCGCGGGACATCGAACCGGGATAACAGCTCATCGAAAAAATAACCGTCCCAAGTGTCATACCAGGATGCGCGAAAGCTGGCCGCTTCATCCACCGACATATTCTGTTCCTCTACGCTCAGCTGTTCAGGTACGAAGCCCATTTGTTTACGGATGGAGACGGGAAGCTCTCCCCGGTAAGACTCGCCGAACCAAGTAATCTCCCCTTCGTCCGGAAACACGGTCTGCATCATCATGTTCAGCAAGGTGCTTTTCCCCGAGCCATTAGGCCCCACCAGAGCAACAATATATCCTTGAGGGATCGATAATTGTATCGGACCGATGGTTTTCGTTTTCCGTCGTTTAATGACATTACGAAACTCAATAACATGCGGTTCCATGGAATGTTAGCGACCTCCTTTTGTGTCATATTTTTCGCGGACAACTTCCATGAACATCTCTTTCATCTCATCTTCATTGAATTGAACGGCAAGCCCTTTATCTACAGCAATCCTTAATGCCTCTATAACCGCATCGCGTTTATATTGTTCTCGGGCCTGGTCGCCGACACCAGCAACAAAAGTTCCCGTACCTTGTCTCGTTCGCAGCAACCCTTCATTCTCAAGATCCTGATACACCCTGCGCACCGTAATAACGCTACACTTCAGATTCCCGGCAAATTCCCTAATGGATGGCAATAGCGTTCCCTCCTCGATCTGACCGCTAATAATGAGCGAGCGCAGCTGTGTTTCAATCTGGTGATATAAAGGCTCCGCGCTATTTTCATTTATCTGTATCAGAAGTCGCACCTTTTACCACCTCGCTTTTCTAAGAACATAAACCCGTGCCATCGCATGCCATACGGATTCATCTTCATATTCTTCATGATAAATCCCGGGTCTGCTGCCGAATGTATGTTAATTTGCTCATAAGCATCATAGACGCCAATCCCGCAATCAACGAGCCCCACATCACCGGGGATAGCAGTCCCCATTTCATGGCGGCATCCGCTACGAATTCGAATATGCTGTATCCCAGAAGGCTTAGTACGGCTACTGATCCGGCAATGAGCGGATTCAGAAGAGCGGTGTTCCTGAGATACACCTTGCCGCTGCACATGTTTTCCCAGTAAATATAAGGCCCCGTTAATAAAAATCCGACACCGACCCACGTCAGCATAAAGGCGATATATTCGGGAATAGCCATCGCACTTCTTAGGTGATTCCCCATTGCGTAGATGAATCCATAAAACACGATGCTGTTGATGGCAAAAGCGATCAGGCTATTTATGATCCGACTAACAAAAATCGCGGAAGCCGGCACCGGTATGCTCCGGTAAAAGTACAGCATTCGGGTGTATGAATCCTCGCTCAAATATTTGAAGGACCTTCTGTTAAATACAAAACCTACAAAAGGAGCAAAAAGCACCATGATAAAATCGACAAATGGGTTGTTGTATTCCTCTAGATGCTCAAACTGAACGTTTATGACGAAACTCGTGGAAAGCCCCATGTACAGCATGAACAGTATCGTCCATATGAGTTGGAACTTATCGCTTGCGAAGTCTTTCTTCACGATCTTCATCGCATTATGGAAAACCTGTTGCAATGCGTCTCATCCTTTCATTCCTTCATATATTCATTTCGTTTTATCATCGCAGTCTAAGTTTCACTGTGCTTAGTGTGATTACTGTGCTCACTGTGTATATCTTTATACACAGTATATAGTGTGTATATAAACAGTGTCAATAGAAGTTGTAAAAAAACACCTGGCAGAGGTTTCCTGCCGGGTGTCACCTCCCCTGCTGCGGCTCATTCAAGAGCTTCCATGCACAAGGGGAGTGTAGCCGTGGAGGAGACCTGGCGTTCGCCTTTGAAACCGGGAAACATCCACCTCATCTCATCCAGTTTCCTGGTTGAGGGCAGCGACCGGAACGGATACTCTCCCCCACCTCTGCCCACACACTCTAAACAGCCGTCAGAGCTACCTTCGGGTGTTCACCCGGACGCTGCGGCTCACTCAAGGGCTTCCCTGCTCAAGGGGAGTGTAGCCGTGGAGGAGACCTGGCGTTCGCCTTTGAAACCGGGAAACAACCACCTCATCTATTCCCAAGTTTCCTGGTTTCAACAGCGACCGGAACGGATACACTCCCCCACCTCTGCCCACACACTCTAAACAGCCGTCAGAGCTACCTTCGGGTGTTCACCCGGGCTGCGGCTCACTCAAGGGCTTCCCTGCTCAAGGGGAGTGTAGCCGTGGAGGAGACCTGGCGATCGCCTTTGAAACCGGGAAACAACCACCTCATCTATTCCCAAGTTTCCTGGTTTCAACAGCGACCGGAACGGATACACTCCCCACCACATCCCTCACCGTCCTTGAATAAGCCGCCCTGCCAATTAAAAAACACCCGCCAGATCTCTCTGACGGGTGTTCTCCCACGCTTACATTCCAAATATCACTTTCCATACAGGCAGAGTATGCCCGCCCGGATATAACAGGTACAGCAAGGTATACACGGCTACGCCGGTAATGGCGGTAAAGAACCAGATGATCGACGTAACTCTGCCCCACTTGCGGTGCTTGGAATACTTCTCCTTAAAGCCGAGGGTCAATGTCGTGATCCCAAAGACCGCTGCTACGGTAGCCAGTACAATGTGGAAGACCAGGAATACCTGATAATACGGCTTTAGATCATCGGGACCACCCCATGACGTGTTGCCGATGAATACGGTGCGCGAGGAATAGATGATAAAGAAGATGACAGCCGCGACGGCCGCCCAGATCATCACTTTCTTGTGGGCTTCGCGCTTCCCCTTAATAATAAGACCCCAGCCAATCGCTACCAGCACGGCGCTGATGACAATAAACGTTGTACTGACCGTGGGAAATATAAAAAACCAATCCATATGGATCCCCCTTCAATAATCCTGTTACGCCTGATTGAGCTTGCCGGGAGGAATCTCGCCAGGCAAAGGATCGTCTTCCTGATTTTCTCGTTTGTACCAATGAAAGAACACATAGGCCAGCATCGAAGCAAAAATAATCTCTTGGAAAAACTTCATGATGATCCCGCCCACTCGCTGGTCAATTGCAGGCTCTAGATAACCAAAGAACTCAGGTCCGCCGAATTTACTAAGCAACGCCGAGGTATCGCCAGCTACGCAGTACCCCATCGCCTTTGCCCATACCACCGGATCGCTATAAGTTGCGTACATCGGCTCGCTCGAGAAAATAATGAGCGCACATGCCGGTGTCAGCAAGACCATATTGAGAAAAATATACCCCATTTTCAAAAGCCCTGAGGACTTGTCCTTCTCCGGGATCGGGTTAATAATGGCCCACCACATCAGCAGCGAGGCGATAAACAGGATTGAATAGTACAAACGGTGCACCCAGAAATTCAACATAACAAAATCATGGATAACCGGGATGTGATAAAAAGAAAATAAGCCGTTAAACAGAACCGCGGCAACAATCGGACGTGCAAGGAAACCGAGATTCTTAAACGGATTGACCTTATCGAAGGCACGCCACATCCAAACAGGAATACCCAGAATCAAGAGCGGCATCGCCATTAAATAGGACATTGCCATACTG
This sequence comes from Paenibacillus sp. ISL-20, assembly GCF_018613005.1. Classification (NCBI taxonomy): domain Bacteria; kingdom Bacillati; phylum Bacillota; class Bacilli; order Caryophanales; family Paenibacillaceae; genus Paenibacillus; species Paenibacillus sp. ISL-20. The sequence continues at coordinate 59,488 of NZ_JAGGRD010000061.1, read as the reverse complement.
ACCATGTGAAACGAGAACATCGTATGCCCCAGCAGTTCAATGGGTCCACCCTGTGCAAGATAGAACGCAAGCATACCGCCTACAAACAGTGTTCTCCTCCCTGCGGAAACCGGAGCACTCCCTTCGAACCGATTGCTCAGCGGCCCGGTCAACAGGAAGTAACCTGCTGTTACGAGCAGCATAAATGCTAGGAACAAGGGACTCCATTTATCTGCAAAACTAAAATATTCTAAGCCCAGCATGCAAAAACCTCCCCATAACGGGTTAAATTCTGTCCAAATTGTGACACCTACCTACGATTTAAAAAAAGAGGGGGCTGAAAGTAGCCCACCTCTTTTTCATTCTACCACCAAACCCAGAACAGTGCCATGACAATACAGGTACTAGCTACGAAGAAGCCGCCAATCATAAACAGGATTGGCATTAGATGCCCTTTGTCCTTCAAGTGCATCCAGTAACCCATTTGTACGAACACCTGCAACACAGCCATAACCAGCAAAATGATGATCGTAAATGCTGTGTTGATGCCACCGGCTGCGACAGCCGCAAAAGCAATCGCAGTCAGGACAATGGAGAAAATAAAGACAACAATGTGTTTCTCAGGGCCTTCCACACGATGGCGGTGTTTAACTGTAGGCCCCTCATTAGATTGTTGATTCGCAGTCATTCCTTAGCCCACCTTTCCAAGAAGGTATACGACCGAGAAGATGAACACCCATACAACGTCGATAAAGTGCCAGTACATGGCAGAAACATATACCTTAGGTGCTGTAACCACGGTTAACCCTTTTCTGTACAGCTGAGCGATCAACAGACTGATCCACACAACCCCGAAAGCAACGTGGGCACCGTGGAAGCCAACCAGCGTATAGAATGCAGACGAGAATGCACTCGTCTTCATGTTAAACGATTCATGCACAACATATTCATAGAACTCATAAATCTCAAGGCCAAGGAACCCAAGACCCAGAACAACGGTTACGATCAGCCACAACTTCAGCTTCTCGATATTGTGACGGTGAAGCGCCTGAATGGCGAACACGCTGGTCAAGGAACTCACAAGCAATATCAGCGTTGCTGCTGCCGTAATTGGCAGAGAGAACAGCTCGGCTGCGGTTGGGCCTTCGTTGTTCTGGCCGCGAAGCGCCAGGAACGTTGCAAACAACGTACCGAAGAGCACGGCCTCTCCACCGAGGAAGAGCCAGAAACCAAGAACCTTATTACGGCCTTCGAGTGTTGCCTTCTCCGGCTCGTGAGGAAGTTCGCCGTTTACATGTTCAGCGTGACTCATGCTTTCCCCTCCCCTTCCAGTTCTTCAACTTCGATGTGATATCCATGATCATCGTACAGGGAACGAGCGATCATAGCCGCGAACGTAATCAGAAGACCAACAATCAGAACAATATATTTATTGAAGATTAAGCTCATGAACGAATTCGAGAAGTCCTCCGTGCTAAACATGAAACCAAGACCCGCGATAAACAGACCCAGTGACATTACAAACGGTAGAATACTTGGCGAAGGCATGTGAATCGGACCAACCGGTTCGGATGGTGTCATCTCTTTATTGCCTGCCATCTTCTCTTTCCAATAAGCGTCAATGCCGCGAACAAGCGGAATTTGCTTGAAGTTGTACTCTGGCGGTGGAGAAGGAATACTCCACTCGAGCGTACGGCCATCTTCCCATGGATCGTTCGGAGCACCAACCGGTTTTCTCGAAGTGGCAACAACGTTTGCCAGGAAAGCCAAAACGCCGATACCCATCAAGATTGCGCCGATGGTACTTATAAAGTTAAGTTCGTCAAAATTCTGGTTCGGCAAGTATGAGACAATCCGCCGCTGCATACCTAGCAGTCCAAGGAAATGCTGTACGAAGAATGTCAAATGGAAGCCGATTGCGAACAACCAGAACGTCCATTTGCCAAGCGTTTCGTTCAGTACGCGACCGAACATTTTTGGCCACCAGTAGTGGAGTCCGGCAAACAAACCGAATACCAGACCACCAACGATAACGTAGTGGAAGTGAGCTACAACGAAATACGTATCATGGTACTGGAAGTCTGCAGGAGCAGATGCCAGCATGACGCCGGTAACCCCACCCATAACGAACGTCGGTACGAAACCGATCGCGAACAGGTTTGCACTGGTAAAGCGGATTTGACCGCCCCACATCGTAAACAGCCAGTTAAAGATTTTGATACCGGTAGGAACGGCGATCAGCATCGTTGCGATGGAGAAGAGCGCATTCGCTACAGGTCCAAGACCTGTCGTAAACATATGGTGAGCCCAAACCATGAAGCCCAAGAAGGCGATCAGGATGGTTGCAAATACCATGGAGCTATATCCGAACAAACGTTTACGGGAGAATGTCGGAATAACTTCTGAGATAATACCGAATGCCGGCAAAATCAGAATGTAAACTTCAGGGTGACCGAAGATCCAGAAAATATGTTGCCACAACACGGGGCTACCGCCAGCCGCAACATCAAAGAAATTGGCACCGAGCAAACGGTCAAAGCTGAGCAATACGAGACCTACCGTAACTGCAGGGAATGCGAACAGGATCATGGCCGATGTAATGAAAGCCGTCCATGTAAACATTGGCATTCTCATGAATGACATTCCAGGTGCACGCATCGTTATGATGGTAGCCAGGAAGTTGATACCACCGATCAACGTACCCAGACCTGCAATCTGAAGACCTATCGTATAGAAGTCTACACCATGTGTAGATGAATAGTCCGTTGTGGATAGCGGCGTATAGGATGTCCAGCCCGCATCAGGGGCTCCGCCCATAATCCAGCTAAGGTTAAGCAAAATTCCACCGAACAAAAATGTCCAGAATCCGAGCGAGTTCAAAAATGGAAACGCGACGTCACGTGCACCGATCTGAAGCGGAATGACCGCATTCATCACGGCAAAGATAACTGGCATTACGCCAAGGAAGATCATCGTCGTTCCGTGCATGGTAATCAATTCGTTAAATACCTGAGCTGATACTAGATCGTTCATCGGCTTGATCAGCTGCAAGCGAATCAGAATCGCTTCAATACCGCCAATCCCGAAGAATAAGCCGCCCGCTATCAGGTATAATATACCGATTTTCTTGTGGTCAACGGTTGTAAGCCAATCCATTAACCCCGTGTAGCGTTTGACGCTATGGCTTTGTGCATGAGCGTGAGCCAAGGTTTGTACCCCCTTTTAAAGTTCTTGCTGCTGTATTAATTATCCAACTTATAATTGGCCAAGTAATCGGCGATCTGCTCGATTTCTTCATCACTGAAGCCGAGATCCTTCGGATTAGGCATCGTGTTGCCAGGTTTTACAGCCTGAGGCTCCATCAGCCATTCCACCAGGTTGTCTTTCGTCGGCTTTGTGCCTGGTTTGCCGCTTATGTCGTTCAGCAAGATACTCGCAATCGTCTCACGTGATCCAATGCCGGTCAGGTTAGGACCCATCGCTCCGCCTTGGTCGCCCACAGCGTGGCAAGAAAGGCAGTTGGTCTTGAATTTCTCGGCGAGTGCCGCATCCGCAGGAAGCACTGCAGGTTCTTTAAATGCCGCTACCCATTTGTCAAATGCCGCATCGTCAACCGCTTTCACCCGGAATTCCATGAAGCCGTGAGAAGGACCGCACAACTCTGCGCATTTACCAATGTATGTATCCGCTTTGTCAGCAACCAGAGTCATGTAGTTAACGCTGCCTTCTGTGTTTGTATCCATCTTACCGCCGAGCGATGGTACCCAGAAGGAGTGAAGCACATCATTCGTTTTTAATTGGAACGCAATTTTCTTGCCTACAGGAATAACCAGCTCTTGAGCGGTTCTTACGCCGTAGTCTGGATAATTGAACTCCCACCAGAACTGATGAGAAGTAACTTCCACCTTAACTGCTTCTGGATTGTTCCAGTCGTTCTCTCCGTAAGCAAATACCTTTTGAATAGTAGGAACTGCAAGCACGAGAACCAAGAGCAGCGGAATCGCCGTCCAAATAATCTCCAACTTATGGTTACCTTCTACTTGCTCAGGAATTTCATCTTGTCCCTTTTTTCTACGGAATTTAACAAGCACGTATGCGGCAATTCCAAATACCACAACCATTACGACGGTCATAATCGAAATGGAGAGCTTAATTAAATCCAGTTGACCTTGTGCTACCGGACCTTGTGGTCTTAAGACCGACAAATCCTCTCGGCCGCAGCCGGATAACACCAAAGCAAACATGGCCATCAAAGGAAGAAGACGCTTTACAGCCTGCCACCGTTTCATCATTGATCTACCCCACTTTTCCGATTTTCGTAGACTACCATCCGGCGCAAACAGCGGTAATCTACCTGCACAATCACGGATGAAGTAATCCTGTCAATTAAAGCAATCACTTATTAAATATAAGTTCATGGGTTGCTTTTGTCAATCATTCACAGGGAGTTCACAAATTGTTCGAAAAGTCGTCAAAGTCGCGCCGTTACTGATTTTGCAATCGCTTTCAAGCGGTATCTCCCACCCGACGACCTATCATTCGACATCCTCTGCAACCCGTCAGCGACAGCCTTCATAGCTATATATACAGTCATTTCCGCCATTTTGAATCTGTTTGCAGCCACTCCCCGTTCATCTGAGCTCCCATGATAAAGGAGGCGTTCTCCGCAAGCCTAGGCAACATCGCGAAGAATACCTTCTATTATTATGGTATATTTTTCGCGATCTTAATCCGTCAGAATAACAGCACCTTCACGAGTAACCGCAATGGTATGCTCATACTGTACGCCTACCGATCCATCCGCACTGGATATGGTCCAGCCGTCATCCCCCCAGAACACGGCACCCGAAGGTCCCAGGGTGAACACCGGCTCGATGGTAATCACCATTCCTTGTTTGAGTTTCAATCCCCTTCCCGGAATTCCATAGTTCGGCACATCGGGCGGCTCGTGAATGGCCCGGCCGATGCCATGGCCGACAAGCGATTTGACAATCCCGTAGCCTTCCCTTTCAGCAATCTGCTCAATCGCATAGCCAACGTCACCCAAAGTTGCCCCGTCCCGGACCGCCTCGATCCCTTTAAACAGCGCTTCATGCGTATGTTTCATCAGCTGCTTTACTTCTGGGGAAACCTTATCTACGGCATAGGTCCAGCCGGAGTCCGCCAGCCATCCGTTTTTGTTCACAACCATATCTATGGTCACGACATCCCCCGCTTTTAGCGGCCTCTGGTCGGGAAATCCGTGACACACCACATCATTTACAGATGCACAAGTGGCGTATGGAAATCCTTTATATCCTTTTTGCTGGGGAAAGGCTCCGTTCTTCTCCAGAAATTTCTCGACCCTGGCATCGATCTCGCTCGTTGTGATCCCCGGTTTAATGACTTTCGCTATTTCACGGTGACACGCAGCCAATATGCGTCCCGCCTCGCGGATATGTCCGATCTCTTCCTTCCGTCTCAGCTGTATCCTCACATCTGTCCACTCCCTTATATCCTAATCGGATCGATTGCTAACAATATATGTTGGGAAAGTTGCAAAATACCCCTAGAAAATGGACTTTCCGAGGAAGTATGAGCCTGTTGACTAAACGGGGACTGACAAACGCAAAAAAACCGCTTTCGGGACATTGGTCCCAAAAACGGTTTAACCATAGACTCTAAATGGTTCATGTCATTAGTCATTAACAAGGTAAAGATGCGATGCGTGTTGGTGATATTTCTATAGACCAGGTGCTATTACAGGTTACGAAACGGAGGAATTCAGCTTGCCAAGTTCATGCTCAACAACAAGAGTAAGCTCTTCTTCATAGCCCCCCATAATATGGTACTTCCGGACATACTCCTTTACAAATTTTTTCGGATCTTTAGGCCGGAAAATTCGTGTCATTTCCCGCAGACTTTCCTTAACCTCATTGTGACCTTTCGTTGCCATGATGGATCCCTCCCAAAACGTGTGGAATAAAATTACTCCGTTTAAAGAGAATGCCGAAAAGATCTACCTCATTAAGTTGAAGCCATATTGCAGTTCTTACGGTGATGATTAGGTTGATATTCAGCAACTTACCAATGCACCTGACACTATACATACCCTAACAGAATGCAACTGAATCATTAATATATTATATCATATTCTTCTGTTTGTTTCATCTTTCCCAAAAAATGTTTTTTTGTCCTATGTTTTTTCATCAGGTCATTCTTTGTGCCGGGAATTGGTTAAGATACATTCAATCGAGCTTTCCGCCAACTCTAGAAATCAGCGAATATCACAAATTGATACTCAGAATAACATATTTAAGATACAAGGAGGCCTTTAAATATGATGTCGAATACCCAGTCTTTTCTCCACTCCTCTGTTGATATAAGCTCGCCTATTCCTGTCGCGGAGCCTGAAGACGAAGGCCTTCAGCGCGATGTGCTCGATCAGGTCGATCAGATTATTCAGAAACAATACCCGAAAATGCGCAGCTTTCTTCTGCTCCATGCCGGCAAACTCATCTACGAACGCTATTACAACGGTCATGGCATTACCTCGCTGAATGATCTCAGGTCCGCTACCAAGAGTTTTACGTCGGTATTATGCGGCATCGCCCACTCACGCGGCGAATTACCTGACCTGAATTCCTCCGTAATTGACATCTTCCAGCGATATGTTCCCGAACGAGCCCATCCCCTATTGCAAAAGGTTTCCCTTCATCATCTGCTGACGATGACCTCAGGCTTTGCGTGGCAAACCGGTAAAAAGCTCGGGGAACCGCTCATTCACCGGTTCCACCGCAACCGAAAATGGACGAGCTTCGCGCTATCCCTCCCTGTCATTGAACAGGAAATGGGCCTCTTTCAATACCGGAGCACGGATTCCCATCTGCTCTCCGTCGCCATTAGCGAGGCTACGGGAATGGATGCTTACGCCTATGCCAGACAACATGTATTCGAGCCGCTCGGCATTCGTCATACCGCCTGGTCTCCAAGCCCCGAGGGCCACAGTATGGGGCACATCGGCCTCTATCTCACCTCACGCGACATGGCCAAATTCGGTCTTTGCTGCCTGAATGGGGGACGTTGGCAAGGCACCACGCTCATCCCGGAATCATGGCTTAAGCAAGCACTGGCTCCACAGGTTGAGGGCTATCCCGCGTTTGGCGATTACGGATTCCAGTGGTGGACCGGGGTTCAGAACCGAACTCCCTTTGCGCTTGCACACGGCCATGGAGGACAGCAAATCTACCTTTTCCCCCAATTGGATACAGTCGCCGTATTTACGGCCGACAGCAAGGTCAGCCGCTGGAAGAACCCGCGGTTTCTGCTGGAGCGCTATATTCTCGATGCTCTAAAATCAAAATCCGCAACGTCTTCGCCAAATAGCTGACAAATCGCCAGCGTCGGACTCTATGCAAGAAGCGTTCGATTCGTTGGCAAGCCAAGAATCTGACCTTTCATGCAAATTTCAGCGGATAGTACCTCCTCTTTCTGGTTACTTTATGCGATATGAATCATTTCTAAAATCAAGCCTGAGAGGAGCATGCGACATGTCCGGTAAAGACAAGGATCTCCACCCTATTTCGCGAGAAGAGGTTGAAGTAGACGGAACCTACACAAATGAATGGGGACGGGAGGAATATTTGAAACGCGGCGAGGAATTTCCGTTCGATCCGCAGAAGGGCTCCACGGAGTGGCGGCTGGCGGAGTATGATTTTGAAAACCACCATCGAGGCATGACAGATGAGCGTCTGGTTCCGAAGGAAAAAGGGCCTGATAAACAGGTGAATGCCGAATCTCCGCTGCGCCATGATGTGGAAGTAGATTAAAACCCTTGTATATCGGCAGTGAGAGATGATTCATCAGACCTGCGCATAAAAGGGTGATATGACATGCGAAAATCGAAGCGGCTTCTGCTATGGCTGATCCCGATCGCCATTGTAGGAGCCATATGGCTTGCAGCTTCTATCGTGGAGCCGGAATACGCCTATATACCGCCAGCACATAAGCTTGAGAATACCACGCAGCTCCAAGCCCAGCAAACGGGTTTCATTCGCCAGTATGATATCTGGGGCAAGACGCTTACGGTTCCCGGTACCGCCCTGAAGGATCAGGACCCCAGATTAACAGCCGCCCATGGCGCCGTTGAGGTGACGAAAGAGCTGCTTGCCTTAGGGCGCCGTACACTGTATGAGGAGTCCTTTGGCAATGAGGTTTTTTTAACGGATATCTTGGGGATCGTCGATGGTCCGATGAAGCTGAAGAACGTGGCAAAAGCTATCGCCGAGCTGAAGGGACGCGGAACAACCAATTTACGCGTTGAACTCGATCAGGATGTTACAATCGGCGACAAATCCTTCCGCAAGGGAGATAAGATTGATACCGGCTTTGACGTAGCCAAAGGCGCCTATTCTCCCATTGGCGTTACGATTAAATATGCCGAAGGCAAAGCCCGCATCGGCGTTAGCTGCATGGCCTGCCATGCGACCGTAAACCGGGAAACGGGAATGGTTGTGGAAGGTGCCCCCAATTCCGATTTGAACCTCGGCTTAATGCTGGCACTGGCCCCGAATAGTGCGGCGTATTTTACCCATACCGACATCACGAGCCTGGTGGATTATGTCAAGAACGAGCAGCGTACGGTTGTAAACTCTAAAGGAAAAACTGAAGCACTACCGGATCCCGCCCTGCTTGAGAAAGCCGTTGACGAAAATCTGGTCAAATGGATGCCCGGCACATTCGATACAACCGTGGATTTGGTGAGCGACGTGACCCAAATTCCTGATATGTTTACGAAGGGTGATCATCCATACAGCTGGAGCGGCTTCGCTACCGCGGGTCCCTTCAAGGGACTTAGCACCTTCAGCAACAATGTTAACGCCCAGAATACGGATACCTTGAGTCAAACCGAGGTTAGCGAACCGTTATGGGGGATCGACAAAGAGATTTATGTGGGCACCATTCTGCAAAATGCAGCCCATCGCAAGTTTCGCTATGATCCAAGCAGCGGGCTGAAGCCAACCGAATTCTTCAACCGGCTGGATCCCAATCCCGGAACCCCTGGTGTGAATGAGGTTGTTAAGATTCCGAATTTCCCGAAAGTTTCAGCCATCGCCCCGAACGGGCTGTACATCAGTTCGCCGGGATTCAAAGCCGGGGAGCAGGTTAACGCCATGTCCGCCTATCAAAATACCATCCGTCCGCCTGAAACGGATCCCAAGGAAATCTCGGATGCCAAGACGATCAACCTCGGAGCGGAAGTGTTCAAAAAAGCACAATGCATCACTTGTCACGCTGGCGACTTCTTTACGAATAATCGCGTTATGCGCGCGGCTGAAATTGGCACTGAGCCTGCAAGGGCCAAGGCTTTCCATCGTACGCAGAATGCTTTTGGCGAAGCAGAGTTCTATCCACCTGACACTCCAGTGCCGATCCCTCCGGATGCCAAGGTAACCAAAATCCCACTGGACGATATCGACCCCGAGCAGATCGAGCTGGGCTTCGGCCATAAACAGTTGGGCGGCGGTTACAAGGTCAAGGGGCTGATTGGTCTTCGCTGGTCCGCACCGTATTTGCACGACGGCGGTGTAGCGGTCGGGCCTAAGCTGACGCAAACCGGCGTATCGCAGACGCTTATGAAAGGGATTCACCCAGACCCATACAACAGCCTGAAAGCCCTGATTGACCGCAAGCTGAGAGTGCAGGTCATCGAGGCTAACCGTAAGGACTCAAGGCTGAGAGACACCCATGTCACCGGTCAGGGACATGAGTATTGGGTGGACGAAAGCAGCGGTTTCACGCAAGAGCAGCAGGATGCTCTCGTGAAGTATCTGCTGCAATTAAAAATGAAATAAGTTCGGGATTTAACCATCATACTTTGTCCCATCGGCTCATAAGGTAAGGTATAAAGCTTGCCCTACCCCAGAACCGGTCTAAGACAAGGAGTTGATGAGATGTCCCCTTTCAAATCGTCCACAGGACTTCCCGAGAATCTGGCGGCTACGCTGTGCTATCTTTTTCCCATGGTCGGAGGAATTCTGTTTCTTTCATTAGAAAAAAGAAGCCGCTACGTCATATTCCATGCTCTGCAGTCCTTGCTGGCCTTCGGCATCCTGGCCGTCGCTCACCTACTGTCGAGCGCGGTGCCTATCATCGGCCTTCTGGCCTCCGCCCTCCTGGCGCTGGTCGGCGTCTTGATGTGGCTGGTGCTTATGGCCAACGCCATTCAGGGAAAATGGTTCAAGCTGCCCTGGATCGGCAATATTGCAGAGAAACAAATGCAGCGCGTTTAAAGCTTTTGTACCTCACGTAAAAACGGCTACCTCCACTCTATGGAGGTAGCCTTTTTGTTGGGATTCGAATTAACGGGACCGGATCAAAAAAAGCAGCCGGAGTTCATCCGGTTGCTTTTAGGGACATTTGTTATGCAGCGTGCCCTTCTGCTGAATCACCTTGCTCTGTGGAAGTGGGCTTGGTATTTCTCAAACCATTGAAGATCAGGTTCAGCACAATCGCTGTCAAGCTGCCCGCCACAATGCCGTTATCGGCAAGAATACGCAGGTTGTCAGGCAGACTCGCGAACAGACCCGGTACGGTTGTCACACCAAGGCCCATGCCGACAGAACATGCGATAATGAACAGGTTCTCGTGTCGGTTAAGGTCTACTTGATCGCCTAACATCCGAATACCGGAAGATACAACCATCCCGAACAGGGCTACCATGGCTCCACCCAGAACCGATGTTGGTACAAGCTGTGTCATGGCGGCAATCTTTGGAACAAATCCGATCAAGACCAGCAGGCCGCCAGCCACAACGATCACGTCACGCGTCTTCACACGGCTCATCTGAATCAGACCCACGTTTTGAGAGTATGTGGTATAAGGGAACGAATTGAAAATACCGCCTACCACAATCGCAAGACCCTCCGCACGGTAGCCACGGGACAGATCCTTGGAGGTAATGTCACGATCCACGATTTTGCCAAGTGCCATAAATACGCCTGTCGATTCGGCAACACTGACAATCGCCACCAGAATCATTGTCATGATGGGAACGATCTTAAACTCCGGCGTACCAAAGAAGAAAGGCTGCGGAGCACGGAACCAGCCGGCTTCGCGCAGCGGGGTTAAATCCACTCCACCGTAGAATGCGGCTACCACGGTGCCTAGAATAAGCCCCAGAAGAACCGATATCGAACGCAAGAAACCTTTGGCAAACCGATTCATGATAATAATGAAGGCAAGAACGCCGAAGCCAAGGGAAATGTTGAGCGCACTGCCAAAATCCTCGCTGCCTTGACCGCCGCCAAGGTCATTCAAAGCTACGGGAATCAGCGTCAAACCAATAATTGTAACAACAGAGCCTGTCACAACAGGCGGGAATACCTTAATCAGCTTACCGAATAAACCGGAGAACAGAATGACAAATAAACCGGAAGCGATAATCGCTCCATAAATTGCCGACATCCCGTGCTTCTGTCCGATAATGATCATCGGACCTACGGCCTGGAATGCGCAGCCGAGCATGACCGGAAGACCGATACCGAAGTACTTGTTGCCGAATACCTGCAGCAAGGTTGCAACCCCGCAGGCAAGCAGGTCGATGGCGATGAGATACGTCAGTTGCTCCGTCGTTAAGCCGAGCTGTCCGCCAACGATAAGCGGTACGATGATAGCCCCTGCGTACATTGCCAATACATGCTGTAAACCCAATGAAAAGGTTTTGCCCGGACTCCGATTTTTATCAAAAATCGGTTCTTGCACCGCTTGTTTCTGTTGTTCCATGGCTTCTTGATTCCCCCCAATTAAATTGTTAGCTTTCGGTCTATGCGAATGTCACTACGCCATCATCAAGTGATGCAATCCGTACGAGCGATTCTACTCGGTAGCCCGCTTCGGCTAACAATCGTCCTCCTGGTTGAAATGCCTTTTCAATGACGATCCCGATGCCTACCACCTCGGCACCCGCCTGCTCTACGATTCGGGCAAGCCCGAACGCCGCCTCGCCGTTGGCAAGGAAGTCATCCACGATCAGCACTTTATCGCCAGGTTTGATGAATTTCTTCGCGACCGTAATTTCGTTCGTCTCTTGCTTGGTGAAAGAATACACCTTCTCCACGAATATATCCTCACGGAGGGTCAGCGACTTCTGCTTCCGTGCAAAGATGAGAGGCACTTCCATCTCAAGGGCGGTCATAATGCCGGGCGCGATGCCGGAGGATTCAATGGTCAATACACGAGTCACGTTCGCTTCCTTAAATAATCGCGTAAATTCCTTTCCCACCTCTTTCATCAATACCGGGTCCATCTGGTGGTTCAGGAATGAATCCACCTTAAGTACCTGTCCGCTTAATACAATGCCTTCCTCTTTCACTTTGTTCTGCAGTAATTGCATGATGCTCCCCCTTAAATTTGTTTACATTCCAAGCAAAAAAAGCCCACTTCCTCCTTTCACCGAATCGCCGGGAAAGAAACAAATGGGCATAAGCAACAAAAACGCACCGTGAGCCACCTGAGGTCAAATGGAATTGACCTGGCTTGTCCGCTGCTGCTGCTATAACCCGTAGTCCAATCATTTCCGGTGATCGGGTAGAAACATGCAGGCCAATTCCTGCACCTATACGAGAAAATGTATAATATCCAAATTCCTTAGAATGCTTACGTGTAAATGTTATATTTCCGAATGAATGAAGTATAACGCATTCCCTATGAAAAAATAAAGTGAAAATTTACGGAAATAATAAACTGCCGGTCAATTAAAGAAAAAAAAGCCACCCCATAAGTTTCATGGGACAGCCTGCAGAGGCACTAAATCCGCTACAAAACCTCAATAATCGATTCCATAGGATCACCGATGGGCACCGATACATCGCCGTTTACATCAACCTGCTGGATACGGAGCGTATAAGTCCCACCATGAGCTTGCTGCCAGGGGAATAAGATATCGTTCCCATTCCCTTCCAGTTCCATGTCACCAGCGGTTAAACCTGCGTTCAATCGGTATACCCCTCAACCCTTAATATCATCTATTGAAATGTAACATGGATTTGAACAATCTCGGAGCGGGAACCCAGACGAATCGGCGGTCCCCAGAAGCCGTAGCCCGAGGACACGATGGAATGCATCTGGCCTTTTTGCAGATATCCCCAATCATTCTCGAACATGGCCTCCGTAATTAGATGAGCCGGAAATACCTGCCCACGGTGCGTATGCCCAGAAACGATAAGGTCTATACCCTGCTGCTGTGCTTCCTCCAGCGCATTCGGCTGATGATCAAGCAGAAGGATCGGCTGGGATAGATCGGTCCCATCCATGATCGTGGACAATTCGGTCCGCTCCAGATCCTGTTTATCCCGTCTGCCAACCAGCGTCAGGCCCTCCACCGTCAATTTCTCATCATACAGCACGGTCATGCCGCTATGCTCAAGAGCCGCGATCAGTTCCGGAATTTCTCCTTCGAATCGGTCATGATTGCCCAGTGAGGCATACACACCATACGTTGCCTGGATACCGGTCAGAATTTGATCGATCCCCTGGCGTAAATAAGCATCCAGATCGTCATCGATGATATCGCCTGGAAACAATACCAGATCCGGCTTTAAGTCATTGATCTCTTTCACCATGCGCGCAGCATGGGCTTTACCTGACAAGACGCCGAAGTGCATATCGGATGCCATAACGATATTCAGCTGCTCAAGTGTGCCGGCGTTCTTGTCCACGTGAATATCATAAGCCCGAACCGTTGGACTATAAGCATTAAATGAGCCGAAACCGATCACAATCACCATGAACACCAACACGATAGAACCCGCCGCCTTCTCCAGGCCATCTCTTCGCAATGCCGTCAATCTCAGCAGCCACAACATGATATGCATCAACGGGAGAAGGATGATCAGGACATAGAAAATAGCCATCCAATACGATCCTATCACACTCAGCACGGTGAGATTACCGAAGAACCGCCCTGAAATAAACGATGTTGATACCACCGTCAGCACGACTATGTATGTCCATTTGAGCACAAGGGATGGACCCGGTTTCATCCAGCTCCAAATGCTTCGACCAATATAATAAACCAACGAGCCGTAAATCAATAATGCGACGATTCCTGCAAAAATAAACATCTCCATCCCCTTCCGTACATCCATTATAACAAGCGGATTTTGCGAATCCCAGCGGACGTTACGGAAGGAAGATGGGGTTATTCATTTCTTCGCAAATATCATGATGTCTCCATGTCTCCAGGAAGCCGTTACAAGCCCGTGCGTTGTTTAGGCAGCAGCTCGTTCAGCAGCGATTTCAGATTGCGGTCTTCCGTATATTTTTCTTGACCCATATCGAGTTCGTTCACACGTATATAAGTATAACTTTCCGTAGGATTCTCCGGTTTAAAAAGAAGTTCATCATGCGGGTCAGGTACCACCTTATACTCCATTTCATGAAACATATCGAGCAGCTGCTGACCTGTAGGATTCTCTCCTTTATCCACAAAAATCAATCCCCGAAGCTTTTTAGGTTCTTCCTTATGTCCCACTGTAAAATGAACGATGCATTCCATGCTCATTCATCCCCCTTCTCTTGGTTGTCATGCTTGCGATTAAAAACCGCCTCATTCAAGCTCTCCTCCCAGCTACAAACCTTCATTCCCGCCTGTTGCTGGATCTTAAGCAAATAAACGCCAAGATATATCCCGGCGTTCCTTATCTATATGTTTATTACATTGTACGATGAACCATAATGTCTAACTGTGACAAAAGTCACTTCTAGAAGAGCCTCCCATGAGCTGAGCCGAAACCCTAGGCCGTATTTCGACTGGTATCCCCGTCCATTGAGTCAGGATCAGCTTCATACTCCGCTAGTTTGGATTTCGGTTCCGCAGCCTGGTCTTCCTGAGCTTCAGCATCGGCTTCCGCATTAAGATACAGGCTCTGGATCAGACCAAAGTGCTCTCCATAACGCGCCTCCAGCTGCTCACCCATGTCCTGCTCAAGCTGGAACAATACCATCTCCTGAGTGAAATGATGCAGCAGGAGCTCCGCCAGTACCGGATGCTCCGTGATGACCGCTCCTGTATCATATTCCCCGCCGCGCATCCCTAATATGCACCACTGCCGGTCCACAACAAAGGAGAATTTCCGGCCGCCTCCTCTGCGCTCCGCAAGGCCGTTCCACCCAGGCCACGCCAGCGTCCTTGAGAGTCCCTGGTCCGGGCCGTCACAAGCCCACAGCACCTTGACTCCCCTAGCCTCCGCTTCAGCCAGCGGTTCACGCAGAAGCGATGCCTCTTCACGCCAGACGTCAACCACGATCTCATGTTTCGCTCGCTTCAATTCCCGGACGAGCACATCAAGCACCGCCTGATCTCCTTCCATACTAAGGAAGGGCGCAGCGGTACCGCTTCCTCGCGGCAAGCTCTTCTCAACAAAAGCGAGTGATGCCTCCACACGGCCGGATATCATCCGCGTCAGTTCCTCCGGTTTCAACGAACGGTAACGGACGGGTTCCCCGTCCATTCGCTCAAGTGCCCCTTGCCGCTCCAAACGCTGCATAGCTGCATAGACATTAGAGCGCGAAGCTCCAAGTCGTTTAGCTACCTCATAACCACCCGCCGGCCCATACTCGGCAAGGTCCACCATAATTTTCGATTCAATCTCCGTAAATCCCAAATTCCGCAAATGATGCAGCAATTGTTCCATAATATTAGTCCTCCCAAGATGCTCGAACGCTTGCTCTATCATTCATACTGTCATATTAACACTCGCGTTAAGGGCATGATCGTCCGAATCCCTATATCTTAAATCTGTTCAGCTCCACAGCGCGGACACCATTTCGAGCCTTTAGGCAGGTCGACACTGCAAATCTGGCACTTCACCATATCGCGCGTCGCCTCATCATCACCAACATAGTCCTGACTTTGGTTATTCTCCTGCCAGAAACGAATGCGGCGGTCCAGTTCCAGCTGCCTCTCCCTCTCCCGCTCGAGTTCTTCCCAGTGACGGCGCTCCTTCTCCTGCTCATCCTGCTCGATACGAAGCTGTTCCGGATCAACCTCCGGTTCAGACAGCTCCATTTCCTCGTGCTGCCGCTCCGGCTCCGGTTCATACATATCCGGCTCATATGGATCCGGATTCGAACGGTAATCATAGGTATGCAATTCGTCCTGCTCTTGTTGCTGTTCTTCAGCTGCCGCATATTCATGTTTATCAAACATGATCTTACGCTCAGGCTCCCTTGGTTCTTCCGCTGTTGACTTCTCAGGGTGAATTAAATTATCAAGCTTATTCCCACAGTACGGACAGAAATTTGCATCCAGTGCGACCACCCGCCCGCATTCACAGACCCGCTCATTCTTGAGGACCGCAATGCGGTTCCGAATTGCTTCGATTTGCTCCTGCAATCCATCGCAGGTTTGCGCAAGCTCGACCATTTCTTTTTCAGCCATCGTCATGTCCTGCTGACGGTAGCCCTCATAGAACACTTTACCCATCTGCAAGTAATATGAGTTCTTCTGCTGTTCGATTTCGGAGATTTGGCTGTTGAGCTTATTCACTTCCACCACGTGCTGAGCCTTTTCCGTTGCGCGGTTGGCTCCATCCTTGAGCTTTTGTAAAATATTCATTTATGAATCCTCCTCTTTCTCATATCCCGATTCACCAGCGAGTCGCCGGCGCATTGTCATATCTCTTCATTAAGGTTATTAACGATTTTTAGCTAGCCATAAACCGGCTATCCCATGTTTTTTTACCGTTTCGCATACTACTCATTGTGATGATATGCTCCTCATCGTCCAGTATACTGCCGCCATGGTGATTCTATCATACCAAATTCCTTGCCCCATGTGAAAAAGGAAGCCCCTTCCAACCCCGCTGCTGATTCATCCAGGTCCCGAACGTGTATATGATTAGAAAACTGGACAGTACAATGCCGTTATACTGTCGGCTTGCAGCCGCGTCCTATTCCGTGCAGCCCTTAGCTGCCGAAGTCTGGAGGGATTTAATATGACAAACGATAAAAAGACGTATTATGTTTCAGTCAATCACAATCTGATCCAGGATGTACCGAACGATACGAATGAATATGTCGTATATATGGATGATGAAGAGGTCTCAAAGCTGAGGGGACTGCTCTATGAAGTCAGCAGCAGCGATCGGTATGCGTTTAAACGCACATTCGTCCCTTATAAGTCGGCAGATCATGACGATGCTGCCGAGCAATACGATGAACGAACGATAAACCTCTACCACTTTCTCCATGAACATGGAGATGAACGCACCCGCAAAACCATTGAGGACATGAACATCCTCGGCAAGCTGACCGACACCGGCTACGATGATCCCGGTTATGAGGACTCGCCATTAAATAAGTAAAGACTATCAGTCCGAAAGAAAAACGTATATCGACGTACCTTCTCAGAAGACAGACCGCATTTAGCGGAAGTTTTTCTTGCGAGATCAGGATGGTAAACCTCTGAAGTTGATGCTTTCTTATCTCTTAAAATACGAATGAATCCCGGAGCCAAGCCGCCCCGGGATTCATTAGTATAACAAGAACATCGCCCGGCCTTGCGCAGGTCCTGTTCTACTTTATAGATTCGCAAGCCGGTGTACAAGGATAAAAAGTCCCGTTTATCCTACGACTATTAGCACAGCTTACAGTTTAATGTTCGCCTCATCGAGGTATTCTTCCAGCGTCATACCGCTGTCGGCAATATCCGGCGCCAGATCCTTGCCTACATAACGGATATGCCATGGCTCATATACATAACCGGTAATATCCTCAGCCCCTTCAGGATATCGAATGATGAAGCCGAATTCCGACGCATGTTGCGCTAGCCACTGCCCTTCCGCCGTATGACCGAACGTTTCCTCCAATGCATTACCTGCGCTTGGGCTGGACACGTCAATCGTAAGGCCTGTCTGATGCTCACTCGTACCCGGCACCGCGCTTACACGATTAGCCTCGGCTTCCCCTTTGGTACGAACATTATTCTCATATATACTTTTCTGACGGGCATAAGAACGATATCCCGATACGGCGCGCAGCTCGATGCCATCCGCTTTGGCCGCATCGAACAATTCCTCGAGCGCGTCCGCCGCTTCTTTTCTCAGATGCCGTTTTTCATGCGGCTCATCAAAAGAAAATGGGACATTCGGCTCCACGAGATCACTTGGTTCATAACCATCAGGCAAGCTGCGCTGCTTATTTACAACCACCGTCATAGCCTCCGCGTTGGTTACGATCTGCTTGCCGCCGCTCTCCTGGATCGTGGCTTGAAGTGCATTCTCGCTGCGCTTCGCCATAACCGGATCCGCCGGCTGATTCTCAGCCCCTGCCTCTCCATTACCCGCGCCACCCTCAGGAAGTGTGTTTCCTTCCTGGCCTTCAGCCGGCGACTGCAATTCCTGACCCTGTTCCTTACCGGAACCGGTATCATTCGATTGACATCCTGCCAGAATGACCCCTGCTAACATCAAGGATGACAGCATTACGCTTGTAAATCGTGTTCGTTTTCCCGAAAATGCATTCATCTATTGCTTCTTCCTTTCCCACGGTTTGTCCTGCACCCATTGTACCTTATTCAGAATAAGCAGGACAAACGAGCGGCTGTCGAATCCTGCCGGATAATCTCCGTTTACGTCAAATATCCGGCCGTTTCCCTCGATTTATGGCGCCGCTTCTATCAAATTCATTGCAATTCTGTGATGGATTTCCAATCTTACGGCGACTTCAAACTGCGGCGCTTCTGCTCGGCTTGCTTGGCCGCTCCGCGGGCAATCACGCTGAGCGCTTTGGGAGCGCCGCGAACGCCAGGCAGTAAGCTTGTCCAGTCGCCGACTGGGCCTAGCTGATCTGCCGGAGGCGGCGGTGACAGCTGCACCGCCAGCTCGCTAAGCTGCGGGCCGGGCCGGTGCAATCGGCCCTCGGCCGCCGCTTCGGCCACCCATTCGCCCGGAGAAGGACCGGACGGTCCCTTCTCCTTCGCGCGGGTGGCCTGCTCTGCGGCAGAGCCGCCTGCTGGCGACGGGGCTGCTTTGGCCCAGGCGTCGAAGACGCCAGCCAGCAGCGCTTCCCGCGTCAGCTCCAGCAGCGTCAGCTGCTGGAGCGGCTCTGCCGCAAGCCGCAGGGCCGCGGCAGCCAGCAAGGCTGCGGCATGCCCGCAGGCCCTTTGGCCGCAGGTGCAGCGGGCATCGGCGGCCTGCTCTTCGCCCTGCAGGGGCGATGACGCCAGCTCGCCCAGCCAAGGGGCCTCCTGACCTGCAAGCAGGCGGTACAGCGCCTGCGGGTCTTCCTCCAGATAAGCCAGCACCGCCTCACGGGCAGCAGGGTTCAGCGTCTTCACCTGAACGCTGACCTCATACGTCCCCGATGATTCATCGGCTCCATTCACTTTCCCCTTTAACCATCCGGGTTCGATCTCCAGCCTGATTCGTTCGGCCGATTCCGCAGATTCCATAGCCTACACCTCCTTGGCGTCCATTTTTGTATGTCTTTTCGGCTGCTCCATGCTCCGTACGCAATCCGGTTACATCCAATCTTGCTCCTGCAGCTCAATCAGCTGGCGGAGCTCACCGTCTGACATTTCCGTCAGCCATGTTTCGCCTGATCCGACAACCTGCTCGGATAACGCCTTCTTCTGTTCGATCAGCTCGTCAATCCGCTCCTCCAGCGTTCCCTGAGAAATCAGCTTGTGCACCTGAACGTTACGATGCTGCCCGATCCGAAATACACGATCCGTCGCCTGATTCTCGACCGCCGGGTTCCACCACCGGTCATAGTGAAGCACATGGTTCGCGCGGGTCAAATTCAGGCCTACGCCCCCGGCTTTTAACGATAGAACAAAGAACTCGGGTCCCTCGCCAGCCTGGAATGCCCGTACCATCTCATCCCGTTCCCGTTTAGGCACCCCTCCGTGAAGGAAATACGGCTCCTTCCCGTATTTACGTCCAAGCATGCTTACCAGCAGTTCACCCATGCCCACATACTGGGTAAAGATCAACGCCGATTCTCCGACATCTGCGATGCTATCGAGAATTTCAAGCATGCGCTCCATTTTGCCCGAGGACTCCGCACGCACCGCGCGTCCTTCGTCACGTCGAAGCAGCTGCGGATGATCGCATATTTGCTTCAGCTTGGTGAGGGACGAAAGCACGAGTCCCTTACGGGCCATGCCCGACCGGCTCTCGATCTGTCCCATCATCTCATCGACAACCGCTTGGTACATCGCACCTTGAACCTCAGTCAGCGGGCAATACGATTTCAATTCAAGCTTCTCCGGCAGATCCTTGCGGATATCCGGATCGCTCTTAAGTCTGCGCAGCATGAATGGAGATACCAGCTTATGAAGCTCACGGAATCTCTCCTGCTGCCCCTCTCCCGGCGCATAGCGCTGACGGAAGGTGTTAAAGGAGCCGAGATATCCCGGATTGAGAAAATGAAAGATCGACCACAGCTCCGCCAAACGGTTCTCCACCGGTGTTCCGGTCATGGCAATACGGTGAGGCGCAGATAATTTCATGACGCTCTGCGCCTGCTTCGTACGGTAATTCTTAATATATTGTGCTTCATCGAGCACCACACTCGACCACTGGATCGCAGATAAATCACCGCTGTCTCTTCCCGCCAAGTGATAGGTGGTTAACACGATATCATGAGTGGCCGCTTCCTGCAGGAAGTCTTCTCCACGCAGACGTCGAACCCCATGGTGCACATGTAAGGTCAGATCTGGTGCAAATCGCTGAATTTCCCGCTGCCAGTTACCCAGAAGCGAAGTCGGGCAAATGATCAGCACCGGACCGCCAGCGGATTCCGTATTGAGACGCTCCAGCAGACAAGTGATGACCTGTACTGTTTTTCCAAGTCCCATATCGTCGGCAAGGCAAACACCAAATCCCAAATCGCGCATCACACTAAGCCACTGATACCCCCGTTCCTGATACGGTCTCAGTTCGCCGTGAAGGGAGGAAGGAATTGGGCGGGACGGCAGCTTGCGGGCCGTTTCGCCATCCAGTAAGGAAGATAGCAGACCCGTTGTCTCCACTTCTTCGATAAAGAGACCCTTCCACAGGCGTTCTCCATCCATATCAGCACTAAGGTGCATCCATTCCGCAAGCTCCATCTCGCCCTGCTCATGGCGCTTCATGAACCGCAGCACTTGGTTGATCTCCTTCAGATCCACCTCAACCCATTCCCCGCGGAACTGGACATAGGGCAGATTCTGTTCGGCCAGAAACTTTAACTCTTCGCGCGTCAGGGATTGGCCTCCCATCGCTGCAGAGATCTGAAAGCTGACCAGATGCTCCATGCCTAACACCGGCAGCGGATGCGCTTCACCGGATGGTCTTGCATCCGGCATCATTTTGAGAGATAAGCCGACGCGGCGGCGCCCTTCCCTGCTCCATCGTGAAGGCATTTGAACCGTGACGCCGCTCGCCGTTAATTTCGGAACTGATTCCTTCATAAACGTGGACAAGCGGTCAAGCGATAGCGTCACGCTCTCGGGAGCACGCCCGTACAAGCCTGCGGCCAGCTCCGGTGCCAGTTCTACCGCTTCACCCAGCTTCATTAACAGCTGCAGTTGAATCCTAGAATACATCCGTCCACGGATCAGCTGATCGGATTCCGGATTTCCCCAAATGCTGCGGACTGGCATTGATAAGCCTTCGTCCTCCTGGCTTCGTACCCAGAAGGACACCTTCCAGTCCTTCTGGTTCTCGTCCAGAGGCGGCTCAAGCCGCAGCCCAAGTCCAACAGTTCCGTTCTCGTGAGGCTGATCCTCCCCGCTGGCATAAGGAAACGTCGTCCCTCCAACACGTTCAACAGCTTCCTCCAGCTCGCTGACTTCCTCAGCCGTCCCTTGAATGGGAATATCCCGACTGACGGTCAACAGGCTGTTCCACCACAGCTCGGCCAGTGGAGATTGTCCCCGCCGGTAATTCGCCAGGTAGGTCCGAAGCTTATCCTCCGATTCACGGACAGCTGCCCGGGCTTGGCTGTCGATCACGCCGCACAGAAATGAATACAGCACAATAGCCCCTGCTTCCTCACGGGTTGAAGGATCGAATCCGGCAAGAGCTGCGGGCGTCCCAATCGCAATGGGCGGGATATTCGCTGCCAGCTGCAGAAAGCGTGCTGCATCCTCGGCAGACAGCTGCGGCTTCCATACCGCTTTTATATTTTGCATCGTTGTCCGGCGCCTGCCTACGGAAGGCACCTCGGCCGTCCCCGGTGCAAACTTCCCTTGCAGGAGCAGCTCCAATGCAAATCTGCTCACTTGTACCCAATATTCCATTTCCTCACCGACGTTTAGTCCCTGAGTCTGATAATACTCAGAATCCAGTGAGATCAGCAATTGAAATGCGTCTCCCGGTGTCAGCGCAAGCCCTTCCATCGTCCGTCCGCCAAGTGTCTTCCGTTCCGGACGCCGTGTGCTTTTCGATCCGAGGACTTTGGCCGGATATCTGAGCTCGGCAAGCCGGAGGGAAGCGTTAGCGAAGGGACGGGTTCCATCCGGTCTGCGAAAGGTACGGACCACGCGGCTCCAAGCATCCACTCTCGGTTCCGAAACCTCACCGGAAAAACAAAAGAATACGTCACCTAGCCATACGCCATAGAGCGGTTGATTCATCGTTGTCTCCCGTCTTTTCCTGCTTTATAGATATTATTACTATCTTATACGATAGCTTCAACATTTCAAAACGATGCGAAATCGTTCCCACGCCAAAATAACGTCAACCTTTATCATACCATGTATTTACTATTTCGTTGTGATCTATGTATTGCAGAACTCTCCTATATAGGTTAATAAAATATCCCTATTCTTATGCAATCTCCGGTTACCCCCAACAGAAAAATTCCAAATCTTTTTGTTTTTTTGCGACCCTTCTGCTGATCGACCGTATGTAGATCATACATTTAGAGTTCGGGAGGGTATTTTATTATGAGTTTTGTTGGCTTTGGTATTTTGGGAATTGTGACGTTATTACTGGGATTATTCTTCTTCTTTCTTCACATTGCCGTCTGCGTATGGGGTTATAATGACGCCCGGCGAAAAGGCCGCAGCCCCGAATTTGCGATTCTGGTTGTGCTGGGCTTGTTGTTCTTCCCTGTTGTCGGTCTCATTATTTATTTGCTGATCCGAAATAATTATTAGTAATGATCATGATCCGATTCTTCCGCTCCCCTTAGCCACGGGGTTCATGCTTATCAACTATAAAGACGGTGTCCTCAGAGCTGAAGCGTGAGGCAACCAACAACAAAAAGGTCGAAGACCAGCGCTCTAAATGAGTCTGTCTTCGACCTTTTATGATGCATGAATGACATCGGGGCTGTTTTCAAAAAGACGATATACCTTTGAGACAGTCCCTATTCACGTCAATTGAGGATTTCGCTGGTATAGGATGATAGGCGCCACCTTCGTGATTACTTTGCCTTCAAGCTTTCCCATGATTTCTGAATGCCTTCGAACAATTGGTTCTTGTCCACATTGCCAGCCACATAACCCTGCATCTGGCTGCCGAATTCATTCATACCGCCATCAGGGAATTTGTTGAACTCCCAGCTGAGCGCTTTGTTTTCTTTACTGTATTTCACGACATCGTTACCCAGATCGCCAAGCGTCTCGCTATTCGCCTCGATGCTGGTCAGTGCCGGGATGAACTTAAACTCTTCTGTAATATAACGTTTACCGGTCTCCGAAGTAACGAGCCAGTTCAAGAATTCCTTGGCTTCATCCTTCACCTTGGATTTGTTATTCACGACCCAGTTGTTTGGCACACCGATCGGAAGCTTGTCATTCTCTTCGGCATTGTCATTGATCGGCATTGGCAGAAGGCCAATGTTCAGATCCGGATTGATGCCGTCGATTTGCACTTGCGTCCAGTTCCCGTTCTGGGTCATGGCTGCTTCACCGCTGGCAAAGGTCGTGATTTCCGTGTTGTAATCTGTCGTCAGCGGGTTCTTCTGACCATACTGAACAGTAAGGTCGAACAGTCTCATCCATTCGTCGAATTTCGCGTTGCCTACCAGTTTCTCCGTACCTTCATTCATGCCTTTGACGAATGCACCCGAATCCTCCTGATGGGCGAATGGAATGTTCAGCAAGTGGTTAGCCAAAATCCAAGTCTCTTGGTATCCATTAACGAATGGCGTAATGCCAGCCGCTTGCAGTTTTTTGGCCGCATCCTCAAGCTCCGTAAGCGTCTTAGGAAGCTCGGTAATACCTGCTTTCTCAAACAAGTCTTTATTATAAATGAATCCATAACCCTCGATCGTCATCGGTTGTCCGTACAGTTTACCGTCTTTGGTCATAGGCTCTTTGGCAACGTCGACCACGTCCTTCACCCATGGCTGATCCGAGAGATCCTCGACATTCTCGAACCACGTTTCGAGATCGCGATATCCGCCAACGTTGAAAATGTCCGGCTCATCGCCGGAAGCGAACTTCGCTTTCAGCGCTGCGCCATAGTCGGAGCCGCCGCCAACGGTTTGAATGTCCAGCTTAATGCCGGGATGCTCTTTTTCGTATTCGGCTTTCAGTTGATTCAAAGCCTCGGCAATTTCGACTTTAAATTGGAAAATCTTAATCGTTTTCGTTCCGCCTTCGGCACCACCTTCAGCGCCTTGATTGTCCTCATTCTTGCCGCCGCAGGCCGCAAGCAGCGTGGAGAAAGCCAGAACCATGACCAGGAGCAGCTTACCGTATTTCTTCATTGTGAATCCTCCCTTTTTCTTCTATAACATCGTGTGTTGCATTCGTTGATAGCGTTTACTTTTTCAGTATAATCAACCTTTTTTCGTTAAATCAGGTATTATATTGATCTTTGAGGGGGAAGGAATTGACCGATTGACAACTATCCCTTCACCGCTCCTTGCGTAATGCCCTCAATGATGTATTTCTGCATGGCCAGGAAGAAAATAATGACCGGCATGATCCCCAGCACCAGCGCCGGAAGAGCCAAATCCCACTGCTTCGTATACTGCCCAAAAAAGGCAAAAGTAGCAATTGGTATGGTCCGAAGCTCTGCGGACTGCAGGATCAAGGATGGAAGCAGATAGTCATTCCAGATCCACAAGGTGTTCAGGATGATGACTGTAACGAACATCGGCTTCATCAGCGGGAATACCACCCGGAAGAAGACGCCGTATCCGCTGGATCCATCCACGGTTGCGGCTTCTTCGATCTCCATCGGGATCGATTTCACGAACCCATGGAACAGGAATACGCTCAGCGGAACTCCGAAGCCCAGGTAGCAAATAATAAGTCCATACAAGCTGTTGTTAATCCCAAGCGTTGCCGTCACTTTCACGAGCGGAATCATGATCGATTGGAACGGAATGACCATCGCCGCTACAAACAGTGCAAACATGATCTGGTTAAAACGCGTGTTCCGGCGAACCATCTGGTAAGCGGTCATGGCACTTAACAGCGCCAGCAGCAGATTGCTTGCCACCGTAACGACCAGCGAATTCCAGAACGCCTGCGGAAAGTTGGTAATGTCCCACGCCCGAGAGTAGTTACTCCATTCAAAGGCGGTCGGAAGCCCGGCCGAATCCGTCAACAGCTCGCCGAAGGTTTTGACGGAGTTCACGAACAGGAAGTAGAACGGGACCAGGAAGAGCAAGGCTACGATGATCATGATGATCTCAGTGGCCATGGTGTTCAGCCGGTATTTTCTCGTGGTCTCCATTACGCCTCAACCTCCTTGCTCTTCGTGAATCGAACCTGCAGACTTGTTATGATAGCAACCACGATGAAGAAGATGACTGCCTTCGCCGTTCCGAGTCCGAGACGATTATTCGTATAAGCCTCGTTGTAAATATTCATGGCCACCGACTCCGTGGAGCCGAACGGCCCGCCTTTGGTCAGGGAGAGGTTCAAGTCGAACATTTTGAAGGACCAGGATATCGCCAGGAACAAACATACCGTAACCGCCGGCATGACAAGCGGAATAATAATGGACCGTAGTACCTGCCCTCTGCTCGCGCCGTCAATTTCGGCAGCCTCCAGAATATCCTTCGGCACGTTGTTGAGTGAGGAGATGTAGATAACCATCAGGTAACCGGCCGTCTGCCAGACGAAAACGATTACAATTGCCCAGAAGGCAGTCCCTTTGGTGCCGAGCCACGGCAGATTAAAGAATCCCAGGTTCGTGGCATTGCCGATCGCTGCAAACCCTTTGACAAAGATAAACTGCCAGATGAAACCGAGCAGCAAGCCGCCGATCACGTTTGGCATGAAAAAGATCGTCCGCAGCACGTTTCGCGTCTTAAGCGGCTTGGTCAGGAAGTATGCCAGTAAAAATCCGAGCAGATTCGTCAGGATGACGCCAAGCACCGTAAACCGGGTTGTGAACCAGAAGGCATCACGGAATTTATCATCATTGGTAAAGATGGTAACAAAATTATCAAAGCCGACAAAGTCGATTTTGCTTGACACGCCATTCCAGTTCGTGAAGGAATAATAAAGACCCAGAAGGAACGGAATGATCATGATCAGGATGAAAAAAATAGTGGAAGGTCCCACGAAAAGAAACTGCTGCAGCAGCGCCGAAGATTTTTTTCGATTCATCCCTTGATCTCCCCTTTTCGTTAAGTTGTTGTATGATGTACAGCCATTATGCGGTAACCTGTAAACAATAAACACGGAGAATCATGAACCGTTAGGTGTAAAATATTGACCATACGCGCTTATGTCCATTCGATAATTCAGGGGGTGATCCTTCATGAAATACCGCAGCATCCAGACCCGGCTGATCACGTTTATGCTCGCTGTTACAACCATTCCGCTCCTGCTCTCGCTATTGATCACGTTTACGCATACCCGCGAGTCCGTGAAGGAGCAGACGGTGAATGAAAATATACGGTTGATTTATCAAGGAGCGACCAATCTGATGAACTATTTGCACGGCATCGACCGCGCCTCCCTGTCCGTATATTCCGATCCCCATTTTCTGCGCAATCTTGCTCTCGATCCCGATAATCACCGGGTTGTAGCCGAGCTGTATACGACCTTGCAGGCCATCCAAACAGGCACGCAGGACGTGCATCAAATCTATCTGCACAATAATTTGACAGGACAGTCCACCCAAGTATCCAGCAATCTGCCCCGCAGGGAATTCCGGCAGGCCCCCTATCGCAAAATAGAAGAGTTCGGCCCGGGCAATACGGCCATCGAGCTTGTCCATCAGGTGCACAGTTACGGGTTCCCTCCGCGGCCTGCGGACATTCTGAATTTTGAAGTTTTCACCTTCTATCGATCCATCACCAACGTACCGTCACCCGACCAATATGCCCTTATGGCCATCGATGTGAAACTTGACAGTATTTTGGCTATTTGCGATCAGCTGTATGCTAAAGGGGAAGAACAGCTATACTTGATTGATGACAAGGGGAGCATCATTTACGGTCCGGATTCGCAGCAGAGAGGACAACGTCTAGACGACCCTGTGCTTATAGGCGAAATCGCTCAAGCGGATAATGGATATTACGATGGCAAAGACGCGATGATCGTCTACGAGAAGCTTGATTTGCCTTACGCTCCCTGGACGCTTGTCAAACAAATCCCGCATCAAACGCTGTACAAACATTCGACAGAACTAACGAGCATTAACGCGATTATTGCGATATTAGCACTGTTCATTGTCATATTCGGCACGCTATGGATATCCATTCGGATTACAAAACCCATTAAACAACTCACAAGCTATATGAATCAGGTGAAAACCGGGCGGCTTGACGTGGATATTGAGGTTACAAGCCCGGATGAGATCGGGATTCTCTCCCGCCGCTTCCGAACCATGATGGACACCATCAACAACCTGATCCTGCGTGAGTACCGTCTGGAAATCGCCAATAAGACCAATCAGCTGAAGGCACTCCAGGCTCAGATCGATCCGCATTTCCTATACAATTCGCTCCAGTCGATCGGTACCTTGGCCCTGCAGCACAATGTGCCGCGAATCTATTCCCTGCTCTCTTCGCTGGCGAATATGATGCGCTACAATATGCGAAACAGTGAGGGCAAAGTAACGCTGCAGGATGAGATCAACCATGTGCGGCTGTACCTTGAGCTGCAGAAGCAGCGGTTCCGGGACCAGCTGGACATCACATGGGACTTGGATCCGGAAAGCCTTACGGCTCCGGTTCCGAAAATGATCCTGCAGCCGATTGTTGAGAATTATTTCAAGCATGGCATGAATACACACGCTTGCGTCGGACATATATCCATATCCACCCGCATCTCGGAAGATCGCCGCTTGATCGTCGTCGTTGAAAATAACGGGTCATCCATCGAAGAGTCCGAGCTCGCTTCGATTCGCAGCAAGCTTGCGACCGCTTACGGCCACCCTGACCGAAACGATACCGGCAATGATTCGATTGGGCTCTTAAACGTATTGATGCGTTTGAACTTATACTCCGACAACAAGGCCGGATTAACGATAGAGAATGTAGTGCCACACGGCGTCAGGGTCACGCTCGATATCAACACATGGGAGAGTGAACAGTAGAATGAGAGTATTAATCGTAGATGACGAACAGCATGTGCGGGAGGCTATAGGGCTTCTGGCAGACTGGGAGCGGCATGGCATAACGGAAATCGATCAGGCCGCTGACGGTGAGGAAGCAGTGCGCTTAATCGAGGAGAACAAACCGCAAATTGTCATGACCGACATGCGAATGCCCCGCAAAAGCGGATTGGAGCTGCTCACCTGGCTGCATACCACAAAACCGGATATTAAAGTACTCGTCATTAGCGGATATGATGATTTTGAATATGTACGTCATACAATCCGTTCCGGAGGCATTGACTATATTCTCAAGCCCGTTGAACCGGACAGCTTGAACGAGGCGTTGACCAAAGCGGTTCAAACCTGGCAGCTCGAGGAAGAGAAGCGGCAGCAGATTACCAATCAGAATATCGAAATGAATCAGATGACCCCTTTCTATATGGACCGCCTGCTCTCGGATCTAGTTAACGGCTATGGCAACAAGGACAGCGTGGTTTCTCAATTGCGGAACCGGATGACGCTGCCAGTAACCAGCATGATCTATAATGTTGCGGTGCTACGCGATGATCAATTTGACGAAGCTTTGTTGTCCAAATTCCGCAACAGGCGCCATCTGCTATCCTTCACGCTCATTAATATTTGCAATGAGCTGTTGATGAAACAGGGGGTTGCCTTTCGACATATCGACAAACCCGGGGAAATCATTATTCTCTGTTGGAATCCGCGGCTTCCCTTTACCGACGTACTGGATCGAATAAATGACGGGTTCTTCTCCACCCTTCGCAGGCGGAGCCATTTCGGTGCCGCCAAAGCAGGCGCCTTTCCCGACGATCTGCCGAAGGCTTATCTAAATGCCGCCCAAGCCTTGTACAGCCGCAATTTATTAACCGGCAAATGCCGCATCCATCGCGAACGTGCTGTTGAAAGCGAAGGCTCGCGCACCCTGCGGCTCTCCTCCTACGAGGAGAAATTCAAGCTGGCTGCACTCAGCGGGAGCAAGGAACGCATCGAGACCGCCACGGAAGAGTGGCTGCAGGATGTTCGCGAGAGGGATCTCGTATCGCCGGAACATCTGGCCAGGTGGAATTCGGAATGGGACTGGATCCAGTATCACTGGACGGAAAATGAGGTAAACAGCACGCAAGAACCCGTCGAAGACGCTGAAATCTCGCAAGACCTTCCCTCCCCGCTTCCTTACAGCGAGGAGGGCATGATCTGCTGGGATCGCTGGCGCGAACAGATCAGCGGAAGGCTTTATGCGGCATCCCGTGTCCTTACTCAGATTCATTCCAAGGACAATCATATCATTCATGACATTGCCCACTATTTGGAGCAGCACTATCATGAGGAGATTTCCCTTCAGCAAATTGCGGGGAAGTTCTTTCTTAGCAGGGAGTACATTTCGCGCAAATTCAAGCAGGAATTCGGCGTGACGCTATCGGATTTTCTCGGGCGGATTCGAATCGACAAAGCTAAAACGCTGCTGCTCAATCCCCAGATCCGGATCGCCCAAATCGCGGAGATGGTCGGTTACCAGGATGAGAAGTATTTCAGCAAAGTGTTCAAGAAGATGGAGGGTTTCACGCCCAACGAATACCGCAAGAAACATATGAGTTAAGTGAAGGGCTAGTGCCTCTTTCTTTTAGCTGCTGGCTCGATATTCATTCTTTTGGGTATATTCTATATATTCCAGACTGATATCAGGAGGAGATTGTATGTACCGCAACAACCCGTACCGCTGGTGGAATCTGCTGTTATTCGCCGGGGTAATCGCCGTGAATGTGTTATCAGGCATGCTGCCGCTTGCCGGCAGAACAACCGGGGAGATATCGGATATGTATTATGCAGCGATCACTCCCGCAGGATATGCCTTTTCTATATGGTCCGTCATCTATGTGCTGCTGTTCTTTTTTGTCATCTACCAGCTGCGTCGTGATACCGGAAACCGCGATTCCGTACGATCCATCGGGCCATGGTTTATACTCAGCTGCGTATTCAATATGGCGTGGCTTGTATTGTGGCACTATCTTTATATTGAATGGTCTGTCGTGATGATGTTCTTACTGCTGTTAACCCTGTGGGTTCTATATGTCCGCACGCATACGATCGACTATCCGACGTCAGGCGAGAAGTTCTGTCTGAAATTGCCGTTTAGCCTCTATCTGGGCTGGGTGTGCCCTGCCTTTATCGTCAATGTCGGGATCGTGTTTCAGAAGAATGACTGGAGCCTGTTCGGCCTGCGCGAAACCACTTTGGGGATTGTGCTGCTCTGCATCGGTGCTTTACTCGCCATACTGATCGGCCAGCGTTACCGGGACAGCATCGTGCCGCTGGTCTTTACCTGGGCTTACATCGCCATCGCGGCCGAGCATCGGGAGACCGACAGCATCTTAATGACCGCCTTTGTGCTCTCTATCGTCCTGCTTGTATATGCCATATGGCTCTTCTTTACGCGCAATCGGAGAAGATCCCGGTATTAAACCGAGTCTAGATCTTACGCAAAAGAGAAGTTTCTTGCTTACGATTCGCTTCCTACTCGATCAAACGTAAAGGCTGTTGTTGATCTAATCCAGGGGGTTGCAAGGGTTCTATTCCATTGATCTCAGAATATCTCCTATAATCCCCTTGGATTGATGAACGCCCAGATCTGTATTTGTCATGATTATGATCCCCTTCCCTGAATACGGCCGCATGGTCAACATGCATTGAAATCCCACGCCCCATCCGAGTGATGAAACCTCAACCTCTTGATCAGACTCACCCAAAAAAACACCCAGCCCGGTCCATTCCTTGCTGCATTGAGGAGTAATCCATTCCTTCGCTCTGTCCTCAGATAATCCTATTCCGCTTCTGCCATTTAAAGAATCCATGAATTCGATCGCCAAGATGGCTAGATCGGATGGTGTGGTCCATAAACCGGATGCTGCCGCGTAGGGGTACATCGGATATTTGCCCTGAACTAACTCCCCGTTCTTGTGATGGCCACATGATAACTGTCCGCTTATGGATTGGGAAATGGTCGGATTCAGTATACTGCCCTTCATATTTAACGGTTCAAATACCTGCTCCTTCATCAGCACCTGAAATGGCTTACCAGACACGTCTTCGATCAGCAGTTGAATGATGCAAAAACCGGCATCCGAGTATACAAATTCACTCCCGGGCTCATATGTGACACGAATCGCTTCATTGCAATATGGCGTCCTTCCCTCCAACAGTTCTACCATAGAGGGGAAACCATGCGCGGAGTCCCATTCGCCAAAGCTGCCTTCAGGATCCCTGATTCCCGACTGATGGCACAATAATGTTCGAAGGGTCACTTTGCTATGCCGGGTGAATTCGTTCTCTGGAACTTTCCAGGTGGTAAGTTTAACATTAACATCTTCATCCAAATCCAGCAGCCCTTGACCAACCAGCTTCATAACGAGCATCGAGGTAACGAATTTACTGATCGAACAAGCGTTAAATATTGAATGTCCGGTTACCATGTTGCCGGTTCCAGCTTCCAAAGTGCCGTAGCTTTCTGCCACCCGAATATGACCTTCAGCAATCCGTGCCATGCTTAAACCGGATACCTGATATTGCTCCATCCATTCTCGAATATTCTTATTCATATTAGGCTCCATCCCCAAGGTATCCCCTCCCTATTATTAGTTTGACCTATATACTTGCTTCTCAGTGTATTATAGAACGTAAGTTCGCATCATTCAATGCTGCACTCTCCATAAAACATAAGAAAAACGTCTATCGACGTACTTTCTCAGAAGACAGACCGCATTTAGCGGAAGTTTTTCTTGCGAGATAAGGATGCTGAGCCTCGGATGTTTATACTTTCTTATCTCTTAGAAAAGGAGCTTTGCCAATGCAGGCAAAGCTCCCTTTTACATGTGATATTATCGCTTATTGCTTAACGGCGATGACTTCAATCTCAACCAGTCCGTCCTTCGGCAAACGAGCAACCTCAACGGCGCTGCGTGCCGGGTATGGCTCGGAGAAGAAGCTGCCGTACACTTCGTTCACCGCTGCGAAATCGTTCATATCCTTCAAGAATACGGTGGTTTTCACCACGTGGTCGAGGCTTGTCCCGGCTGCTTCAAGGATCGCCTTTACGTTGCTGAGCGACAGCTTCGCTTGCTCCTGAACCCCTTCACCGAATTCCCCTGTTTCCGGATTCAATCCCAGTTGGCCTGAAGTATACACAAATCCGTTGATTTCTACAGCTTGGCTGTATGGTCCGATAGCTCCTGGGGCTTTGTTGGTCGATATGATATGTTTACTCATGTTTTGTCACCCTTTCTATGTATTCCTATATGTGTACATTGTAATCTGCCACAGGTACTCTGGCAAATTTAATCTGCTGCCTCGCCGAGAACATGGATGACTTCATTGGTATACACATGGTGGCCTTTCATATCCGTTAAGCCGATATTCACCATCGACTTGGCTACTTTCCGTGCTGGTATAGCCCGGTATGGGGCCAGCTTCGGACCTTTGAATGCAAAGTCGAGGGAAGTCATGAGAACCGATGCCACCCGCTCTCCAAACCGCCGCTCTGACCGCTCGCCCAGCAATAATGACGGTCTGAACAGATGCAGCCCCCGAAAACCGATCCCGGCCAGCTTTTCTTCAACCTCTCCCTTGGTCCGAAGATAGAAATTACGCACCTTCGGATTGGCACCTGCGGAGCTGACCGCCATAAATTGTCTTACCCCGTGCCGCTTAGCCAACTCTGCTGTTTTGATGACATAATCCACATCCACTTTACGAAACTGCTGCTGGGAACCGGCCTTTTTGATCGTTGTTCCCAGGCAGCAGTACACGCTATGGACGCCGGAAAAAGCTTCGCTGTATCGATCCAGCTGATCCCATTCCACCAGGATGGGCAACAGCTTGGGATGCGCAACATCAGGAAGTCTTCGTACCAGCACGCGGACCTCCTCAACCTCCTCACGGCCCAGCAGTTCTTCAATTACCATACGACCCACAAGCCCTGTAGCCCCGACTACGAGTGCAACCATTCCACCTCACACCTCCCTCAATTCATGATATGAAATATGAATGACATGAAAGGCCTCGGCAGCCTGCTGCTCTTCTAAGCAGCACGAAGCACTCTCCGCCCCACCGTCAAAGCGATGAGCACCATCAGGATGCCCACTGTGGTTTGGAAGCCATATCGGGCTACCCAGTCCGGTGCATCTGCGATCCCTTTGAATATGAGCCCGCCCAGCACGGGACCCAGAAAAGAGGTGAAACCCGTGATGGCAGAGTATACGGCGATAAACATTGGGCGTTCGCTTTTCGGCGTATCCCCGATCATAAAGTTAAAGGCAAGCTGGTTAAAGCCACCTACGCCAGCACCAAGCAGCATATGAGACAGCAGCAGCACCGGAATCACGGGCAGGACGGACAGCAAGCCCCATGTCAAGCATGACCCCGCAATCAGCGGCAATGTCCAATAGAGCAAGGTTCTGTTGCGGTAGCGCGCATTCAAATTCCCCCATACGTAGAAACCGATCATCATGATCACGGTCTGTGCAACGGTCATAATGGATACGACCGAATACGAGATATGCAAGACGTCCAGCATGGCATACGAGTAGAGCGGAACAATCAGCGTTTGCAGAAAGAGCCAGCCCGCCAGAAACAGTGTAGATTTGATAAACGTGGTATCCGACAGCGGCTTTCGGATCATCGCCTTAAACTGACGCTCGCTCGAGTGCTCGAAGGGAGGGTCAGGGTACAAAAAGAATAAGGATAAGTTCGCAGCAATGGCGATCCAAGAAATGATGAACAGAATAAGGAAGCCTCCACCGCCGGGAACACGGTCCAGGATGATCCCGCCAACAAACAGGGTCAAGGCGCCGAGCGCATTCAAGATGGTATTACGTATGCCAAAATAACGTCCCCGGACCTTGGACGGCACCATATCGCTGATCAGCGAGGTCCAGAGCATACCGGATACGGTATTGGCAATAAAGGCGGCCATATAGAGGATCATAAACACCGGAATCCAACATCGTTCCGGGAAGATAAACGGGATGATCCCCGTAGCCCCCCACAAAATGCGGTGCATAAAGGTGAAGATAATCATCGCCTTCTTGCGGTATTGCAGGCGCTGGATCAGGTACGCAACCAGAATCTGAAGCACGTTGAACAGCGTAGTGACAGCCAGAACAAACCCAACCTCACTGGATTCCGCACCTAAGTACAATAAGTACCCTGTCAAGAAGGGACCGCCCAACAGTGTCTGCAAGATGACAGCCGGCACCCCTTCCCATGTGGCCGTCATCAAATGTTTACGCTGGTGCGAAACCTGTTTGTGCGGCTTGTGAATAACCTGGACAGCCTTGATGGTGATACACTCCTTCGATGACTTCAAATGGGCTGATCATACTTCCTTTTGACCTCATTCTACACCGCATCGGACCCAAGTCAATATGACTTTTTAAATATAAAACTCACATGAATTTCTCATGGCGCATAACCTGAACATCCAAACTTAAAGAGACAAAAAAAGAGCGCAAATCAGGCTCGATTTGCACTCTTTCTCCAAGCGGTTATGAAGCTGGTCAGCGGTTTCCACTCCCTGCGGAGCCAGCCGGAGGATTCGGCAGTTTCCTCCGCCATGAGGCCCGCGGTGGGCGCTGCCGCCTGCTGACTGTCCATGACAGGGAGAACTTCCTCATTCATCATCTCATAGTATCCCAAATGATAGGTGCTGACCATGTCTCCGTGTAAGGTAAACACCTTGCCGTCACGAATATCGATCACCTTGCCGGTCACAACCCGGGATTCCAACATGATTCGTTCTGCCTCCCTTATCGTCTTATGGACTAGTCGCGGTATCTTGCACTCCAATCCGTATATTCACGCTCCGCCGCATCCTTCGTATGTCCGTAGCGTTCCTGCAGCTTGCCAACCAATTTATCTTTCTCGCCGTCGATCACATCAAGATCGTCATCCGTCAATTTGCCCCATTGCTTCTTCGCTTCACCCTTCATCTGTTTCCATTTCCCTTTAAATACGTTGCTATCCATAAATATCAGCTCCTCTTAGAGTAATGAATGATGAAATGTAGAATTGCCTGTACTTCTGTATACCCCTTAGAAGTTTCTCTGAATCCTGGCAAACGATGTCATCACGATGAGACGGTATACGACTCAACAGATGATATGATATCCATATTTCATTCATCTCTAGCCAACTGGCAGAAGCAGCATGGAAATCGCAACACTTGTCTGCTGCCCTGGGGTCCAGTGATATGTTAACGACAGTCACACAAAAAAGAGACCGTTTACCTGCACAGGTACGGTCTCTTTCTTATTCCTATTCCACAGAACCAGTTGCGATTTCCCTGCTTGTCACCTCTAGCGGATCGTAATGACCTTCTTCTCCGCTTTCATATATTTAACGAACATGCCCGCATAATCGGGATCCCACTGGGTTCCCCTGCCGGCTTCCAATATGTTCAAGGCATCAACGGATTTCATGCCGCTGCGGTAGGGCCGATCCGACGTCATGGCATCATAGGCATCGGCCACAGCAATAATCCGGCCAAACAGCGGGATTTCCTTCCCCTTCAACCCATCAGGATATCCGCCCCCGTCATAACGCTCATGATGGGATCGCACTCCCTCCAGATAAGGCGCCATCGCATCGGCAGGCTCGATCTGCAGCAGAATGTTCTCTCCTTGAGCCGGGTGGGCCTTTACCTGATCGAACTCCTCTGCCGTCAGCTTTCCTTCCTTCAGCAAAATGTTGTCCCGCACCCCAATTTTGCCGATATCATGCAGCAATGCCGTCTTATGCAAAAGATCAACCTGCACTGCGCTAAGTCCCGCCAGCTGGCCGATTAACACCGAGTATTCCGCCACCCGAAGCGAATGTCCTGCTGTGTAAGGATCTCTGGCATCCAGCGCCGCTGCCAGGGCAGCAAAGTAACTGTCCAGCAGCTTGCGGTTCCGCTCCTCCCGCACCTGCAGACCGCGAACCATCATATTGAACCCCGCGATCAAATTGGAAAATTCATCGGAATAGAGATTGGAGGTCTGGATCAGACGTCCTTCCTTAATCTCATTCATCGCCCGGTACAGCTGCCGGATCGGCCGCTGTAAATCCTGGGTCAAGAGCCAAGCGCCGATATAAGCAAAACCGACACCCAGAAGCAATATAAATCCCGCCCAACCCCAGTACTGCTGAGCTATGATCTGACTGAGTCCCTCCAGACGGATCTGCACCGCTAGACTGAACAGAAACAGCGGAAAGGTGCCGATCAGCATCGTGCTCAGCAGAAACTTCGTCCGAATCGCCATGAATACATGGCCCTCAAGGGAAAAATCCACGCCATAACGCGACAACGCCTGCCGCCGAATCTCCTTGATCAGCGGACGGATAGCAGCGATCGTCAGGAAGAATTCGATCATGGCATGACAGCTGGCTAGCAGGACCGCCCCAAGGCAAGCCAGCCATATATAGAACGGCGGAAAATTCAGTTTTTCCTGCTCCATCATCCAGACCGTAAGCAGAATGGCCGGAAGCGACAAACCAAGCAGATGAGGTCCGAATATGCGGTATACCACCATACGCGGCATGCGGTGTATACTCAAGTATGCTTTTTCCAACGTTTCCAAATCCGTATGGCCTTCATCAAACCCCGCGTGAATCGGTCGTAAATACCGAAGAAAGACGGTCAGCTCCGACGCAATCATCACCATGAACGAAATGGCCAATATGACCACAAGACGCGCGCCTTCCTCAAAAGGAATTTCCAGAGTTGTTACCATTAATACGCCACCCACAACAAGCACAGCTGCAATGGACCCGATCATATAGTTCCGGATTAGCTGTTTAAGAAAAGACTTATACAGTTGCATGGAACGCCTTCTTTCATTAACAGATGATACACATCGGCAAGGCATATGAGATCCGAACGTATTCGACATGATGCTACAATTTTAAGAGTTCAGCAGCAGAATTTGCAAGAAAAAACTGTTAATATGAATATCGTTGGATTTCAGTAAAAAATCAAGCGTTTTTACATGACATTCTAATAAACATTTGAATATCTTTGCTTATTGCGAGCACCTGTGCTATAATAAGTAATTGTTACATGAAGTTTAACCCCGTTAGTTCCTCGAAACATGGTTATTTACATCTCTGTTGAAGTGCAAATTCCTATTTTATGACCCTAGAGTATGAGTTTTATGGAACGGATTTCTGATTCACACTGGCGCGGTCATCGGAGCCGCAAGGACGAAAGAGAGGCAGGGCTTTTGTCGTTTTAGAAGCAAAGATTCTTGAAAATACTTCAAATACGGAACCGACTGTACAGCCGTTATCGGCCGTCAGGGGTTAAATTTTATATGTGCTTTTTAGCGTTCAATCAAGGACTCGGCCTTTGGCCGGGTCCTTTTCCATGTTACGCTGCCCTTTCGTGTGTCGAATCCCAAAAGACCAGTGACAGCCGCCTAAACGGCTGCATATGATACCGGAGACGATCAGTATTCGGAAGGAGCGTGCAGTTTTGAAGAAAAAGAAAAAAAACTCGTCAACATCTTCTAACCAACCCTTCAGAGTTGACCCTAGTACCAGGGAACTCGACCTGTTACGCGGTAATGGACGCAGTCCCGAAAAAGAAAAAGAAAAAGATGCCCACATTCTTTCAACATTACCCCTCGCGGATCCGGAAGAGGATCTCATTGGCATTATCGAATTAAGGCAGCAAGAAAGAGAAGAAGTCACTGCTCCAGTGGTATCTGGCGAAACTTTTGCCATACAAACGGAAGATCCTGCAGTTTCTGACACCTTCACGATACCTACTGACTCCTTGGCGTTGTCTTCTGAGAACCTGACGTTGTCTTCTGACAACCTGACATTGCCTTCCGATCCCCCATCCCTTCCGGATTCGGAAATCGAGCCGGAGCAGTTGATTCTTGAAAAGGAAATGCCCGAAATTAAGGGAGCATTTATATTTACAGAGGATATAGGTGAATATGCCATAACCGAGAACCGGATCGCCTCCAAGTCTATTACGGCTTCCAAGCTGGCTCGAGGATCGATCGGTCCCGAAGCGTTGCAAGACTACAGCGTTTCAAGCCTTCACATTGCAGACGAAGCAGTGACCTCCAGCAAGATTGCTCCATTGTCAGTCACAGGCGAGCATCTCATGGATGGAACCTTATCGACGCGTAAATTCAGGGACGGCTCGGTTAACGCAAGCAAAATCAAGGATGGGAGCATAACCACCCAAAAGTTGGCGGACCATGCCGTCGAAGGGAAGAAAATAGCCGACGGCGCTATTACTGCAAGGCATCTCGAGCAGTTGCTCGTATCAACAGAGCTGCTGGACGACCAATCCGTTATTGGAGAGAAAATCGCATCAAGTGCCGTAGAAACCCGGCATATTTGCAATGATGCAGTTCACACCTCCAAGCTTGCCGATAATGCCGTCACATCATCCAAAATTCGCGATGGCGCCGTCACCGGAAACAAAATAGCCGATGGTGCCGTGGACGGCTCCCATATACAGCAGAAAGCCATTAACAGCGACCATCTCGCCAGCAGGGCCGTGACATCAGAGCATATTGCCAAGGGCAGCATCGGCACTGACCAAATTGCTGTTAGAGGCATTGGAGCTGACCATATTCAGAATGGATCGCTGGGCGCCCGCCATTTGGAAGACGGGGCGATAGGACCTGATCAGATTCAGCCTGGTTCCGTCGGTCCCGATCAGATTGACATCTGTGCCGTGTCCACCCGTCACCTGAGCGATTCCAGCATAACGAGCTCCAAACTTGCCGATCAGTCGGTCCATACAGCCAAACTGGTCGAGCAGGCTGTTACGGCCTCAAAAATCGCTGATCAGAGTGTTCTCCCGAGTAAGATTGCCAATGAAGCCGTACAAACGCGCCATC
Source organism: Paenibacillus sp. ISL-20 (assembly GCF_018613005.1). Lineage (NCBI taxonomy): Bacteria > Bacillati > Bacillota > Bacilli > Caryophanales > Paenibacillaceae > Paenibacillus > Paenibacillus sp. ISL-20. The sequence continues at coordinate 20,112 of NZ_JAGGRD010000061.1, read as the reverse complement.
TGGTTAAAGGGGCCGTGGAATCGTCCCAAATCGCTTCGGAAGCAATTCAAGCCCGGCACCTCTCTCAAGATGCAGTGAAAGCAAAACATATCGCAATTGGCAGCATCCTGCCACAGCACTTTGCTCCTGAAAGCGTGCTCGGGGCGGCAATCCATTCCAGATCGATTGGAGAGCAGCACATGGCGGACCGTTCCATCGCGAGACAGCATCTTCAACGAGAATCGGTTGGGGAAGAACAGCTCGCACCCGAAAGCGTAACGAGCAGTAAGCTGGCTTTAGGCTCGGTTGGTGGCAGCATCATCAGGCAGAGTGGCGTAACTTCCAGCAATATCGCAAGCCAATCCATTCTACAGCAGCATCTTGCTGCGGACAGCGTCGGAGCACATGCCATACAAGACGGAGCGATCCAAGCTTCGCATTTAACCAACGGCTCGGTTGCCAGCTGCCACTTGCAGACCGAGAGCGTAGGGACAGAAGCGCTCGGACGCGGAGCGGTAACAAGCGATAAAATTGCGGAAGGCAGCATTGTCGAATCGTCCATCGGCGATGGGGTTATTGCACCTCGGCATCTGGCAGACCATACTGTAACGTCCTTAAAACTGTCACCGGAAAGCGTGTCAACCGACAAGCTGGTGGATCTTTCCGTTACGTCGTCCAAACTTGCAGAGGGTAGTGTAACTGCTGACAAAATAGCATCACAAGCCGTACGGTCCACTCACCTGTCAGCCCATTCCGTAGCCAAGGAAACCATTCAGAATGGGGCCGTTACCTCGGACAAAATTGCCCAGCAGGCGGTTGAGGGAGTGCATCTAGGACTGGAATCCATCTTGGGCAAACATATTACGCAAGAAGCGATCCACGGCTATCATTTGAAAAAGAAGTCCATTACGCTAAACCATTTGGCTGACGAAAGCCGTTCGGCCGACATGTTGTTTGCAGACGGCAGCATTCCAGGAGCAAAGCTTGAATCGCAATCGATTACGGAAGATCACCTCACGCCTTCATCCGTATCGGGGACGGCATTGAAAACAAACGCCGTAAGCGGAGAAAAAATCAAACCGCTCTCCATCTCGGCAGTGCATCTGCAAGAAGCGAGCGTCCTTTCGGACCATCTTGGTGAGGAGGCGGTCAAATCACAGCACATTGAGAATATTGCCGTAACCGATCGGCATATTGCACCAGGCTCGATCAACGCAAAGCATATCCAGATCGACAGCATTGAATCATCGCACATCGCAAGCGATGCCGTTCTTTCCGAGCATATTGCCGGAGAATCGATCCATGGCGACCATCTCAGCGAAGGGGCTGTGGCCTCCAAGCATATAGAGTTATTCTCTATTCAGAGTCACCATCTTGCCCCTTACTCCGTCAACATGGCCCATCTGGCGGATCAGTCCGTCGGCCATGTCCACTTGCAGCCGGATAGTGTCGGGGTTGATCAATTGCAACCCGGGTCAGTTAAATCAAGGCAATTGGCAGAAGGCGCAGTTCTTCCCCATCACTTGCAGACGAAGAGCATCAGCACGGAGCATATTGAAGCCGGCGCGATTACAACGGAGCTTATTCAGGATCATGGGGTTACGGGGGCTAAAATTGCCCATGGAACGATCACCGGTTCGAACATTGCGGCGGGTTCTTTGAACGGCTCCAAGATTGCCGAGGGCTCCATCGAGAGCAAACACCTTGGACCCGACGCTTTTGATAACTTCAATCTGGCTAATGGCTCTGTTACGGGAAGCCAAATCGCCAAGGAAACCATCACGGGAGCGAACATTGCGGCGGCTTCTTTGAATGGTTTGCAGATTGCAGAGGGCTCCATCGAGAGCAAGCACCTTGGACCCGACGCTTTTGATAACTTCAACCTCGCTGAGGGCTCTGTAACCGGAAGCCAAATTGCTGAAGGTACCATCACGGGCGCAAACGTGGCTGATGGGTCTTTGAACGGTTCTCTGATTGCCGAAGGCTCCATCGAGAGCAAGCACCTTGGACCGGGCGCTTTTGATAACTTTGCTCTCGCTGAGGGCTCTGTAACCGGAAGCCAAATCGCCAAGGGCACCAT
>NZ_JAGGRD010000061.1:0-17994 GCF_018613005.1 Paenibacillus sp. ISL-20 | reverse complement strand
TTGAACGGTTCCCAGATTGCCGAAGGCTCCATCGAGAGCAAGCATCTCGCACCGGATGCTTTTGATAACTTCACCTTAGCGGAGGGCTCTGTTACGGGAAGACAAATCGCCGAGGGCACCATCACCGGCGCGAACGTGGCCGACGGTTCGTTGAACGGGTCCCAGATTGCAGAGGGTTCCATCGAAAGCCGGCACCTTGGACCCGACGCCTTTGATAACTTCACCCTGGCCGGCGGATCTGTATCCGGAAGACAAATCGCCAAGGGCACCATTACCGGCGCGAACGTGGCCGATGGGTCCTTGAACGGTTCCCAGATTGCCGAAGGCTCCATCGAGAGCAAGCATCTCGCACCGGATGCTTTTTATAACTTCACCCTGGCTGAAGGCTCTGTTACGGGAAGACAAATTGCTGAAGGTACCATCACGGGCGCAAACGTGGCCGACGGGTCCTTAAACGGCTCGCAGATTGCCGAAGGCTCCATCGAGAGCCGGCACCTTGGACCGGATGCTTTCAATAACTTTACTCTCGCTGAGGGCTCTGTTACCGGAAGCCAAATTGCTGAAGGTACCATCACGGGCGCGAACGTAGCCGAGGGGTCATTGAACGGTTCCCAGATTGCCGAAGGCTCCATTGAGAGCAAGCACCTCGGACCGGACGTCTTTGATACCTTTACCCTCACTGATGGCTCTGTTACCGGAAGAGAAATCGCTGAAGGTACCATCACGGGATCGAACGTTGCGGCGGGTTCATTGGACGGTTCGCAGATTGCCGAAGGCTCCATCGAGAGCCGACACCTTGGACCGGATGCTTTTGATAACTTCACCTTGGCTGACGGCTCTATTACAGGAAGCCAAATTGCTGAAGGTACCATCACGGGCGCGAACGTGGCCGAGGGGTCTTTGAACGGCTCCCAGATTGCCGAAGGCTCCATTGAAAGCCGGCACCTTGGACCCGACGCCTTTGATAACTTCACCCTGGCTGAAGGCTCTGTAACTGGAAGCCAAATTGCTGAAGGTACCATCACCGGCGCGAACGTAGCCGAGGGGTCATTGAATGGTTTGCAGATTGCCGTGGGCTCCATCGAGAGCAAGCACCTCGGACCGGATGCTTTTGATAACTTTACACTCGCTGATGGCTCCGTTACCGGATGCCAAATCGCTGAAGGTACCATCATGGGATCGAACGTTGCGGAAGGTTCATTGAACGGTTCGAAGATTGCCGAAGGCTCCATTGAAAGCCGGCACCTTGGACCGGATGCCTTCAATAACTTCACCCTCGCTGATGGCTCTGTTACCGGAAGCCAAATCGCAGAAGGTACTATTACGGGATCGAACGTTGCAGAAGGTTCATTGACTGGATCCCAGATTGCCGAAGGTTCCATCGAGAGCCGGCACCTTGGACCGGATGCCTTCAATAACTTCACCCTCGCTGATGGCTCTGTTACTGGAAGCCAAATCGCTGAAGGCACCATCACCGGCGCGAACATAGCTGACGGTACTATCACCGGGTCGAACATTGCGGCGGGTTCATTGGACGGTTCGAAGATTGCCGAAGGCTCCATCACGGGATCGAACGTTGCAGAAGGTTCATTGACTGGATCCCAGATTGCCGAAGGTTCCATCGAGAGCCGGCACCTTGGACCGGATGCCTTCAATAACTTCACCCTCGCTGATGGCTCTGTATCAGGAAGCCAAATCGCAGAAGGTACCATCACGGGATCGAACGTTGCGGAAGGTTCATTGGACGGTTCGCAGATTGCCGAAGGCTCCATCGAGAGCCGGCACCTTGGACCGGACGTCTTTGATACCTTTACCCTCGCTGATGGCTCTGTTACTGGAAGCCAAATCGCTGAAGGCACCATCACCGGCGCGAACATAGCTGACGGTACCATCACCGGGTCGAACATTGCGGCGGGTTCATTGGACGGTTCGCAGATTGCCGAAGGCTCCATCGAGAGCCGGCACCTTGGACCGGACGTCTTTGATACCTTTACCCTCGCTGATGGCTCTGTATCAGGAAGCCAAATCGCTGAAGGTACCATCACGGGATCGAACGTTGCGGAAGGTTCATTGACTGGCTCCCAGATTGCCGAAGGCTCCATCGAGAGCCGGCACCTTGGACCGGACGTCTTTGATACCTTTACCCTCGCTGATGGCTCTGTATCGGGAAGCCAAATCGCTGAAGGTACCATCACGGGATCGAACGTTGCGGAAGGTTCATTAACTGGCTCCCAGATTGCCGAAGGCTCCATCGAGAGCCGGCACCTTGGACCGGACGTCTTTGATACCTTTACCCTCGCTGATGGTTCTGTTACCGGAAGCCAAATCGCTGAAGGTACCATCACGGGATCGAACGTTGCGGAAGGTTCATTGAACGGTTCGAAGATTGCCGAAGGCTCCATTGAAAGCCGGCACCTTGGAGCGGATGCCTTCAATAACTTCACCCTCGCTGATGGCTCTGTTACCGGAAGCCAAATCGCAGAAGGTACCATCACCGGGTCGAACATTGCGGCGGGTTCATTGGACGGTTCGCAGATTGCCGAAGGCTCCATCGAGAGCCGGCACCTTGGACCGGACGTCTATGATAACTTTACACTCGCTGATGGCTCTGTATCGGGAAGCCAAATCGCCGAAGGTACCATCACGGGATCGAACGTTGCAGAAGGTTCATTGACTGGATCCCAGATTGCCGAAGGCTCCATTGAAAGCCGGCATCTTGGAGCGGATGCCTTCAATAACTTCACCCTCGCTGATGGCTCTGTTACCGGAAGCCAAATCGCTGAAGGTACCATCACGGGATCGAACATTGCGGCGGGTTCATTGGACGGTTCGCAGATTGCCGAAGGCTCCATCGAGAGCCGGCACCTTGGACCGGACGTCTTTGATACCTTTACCCTCGCTGATGGCTCTGTATCGGGAAGCCAAATCGCCGAAGGTACCATCACGGGATCGAACGTTGCAGAAGGTTCATTGACTGGATCCCAGATTGCCGAAGGCTCCATTGAAAGCCGGCATCTTGGACCGGACGTCTTTGATACCTTTACACTCGCTGATGGCAGCATTGATGGCGCCAAATTAAGCAACTCGGCAGTCACTAGCGTTCATATTTCCGACGGTGCTGTTACCGGCCAGCAATTGGCTGAGGCAGCAGTCACTGCACAGCATCTGGCCTTTACGCCGGTGCGCAGCGTAGCCGGCCAGCCGAAGCTACAGCAATTCGGCATGACGCCTTTTGTATTTGGTGCTGAAGCTTTGACCGAGGTGACCGTCCAATTTGAGGAGGCTTTTGCTGGGATCAACTATATCATTGTGGGGATGAGCAACAATCCAGGCTTCCAGATCTCCCTAAAATCCCAGCGTGAGGATGTCGCCGTCCTTGAAGTAAGCCGCCAGCCTAACTGCAATCTCGCCTATGGTTTCATGTCCTGGATTGCGATCGGTCCTTCACGGTAACACCCATAGCATTCCAAAAGAGGCCCTCCCCTGGGTAACACGGGAGGGCCTCTTTTACGTCAATTTCTCCACATTCCCATAATGGTTTACTTACCCTAACTGGCGTTTAAATGTTTTACTGGCGAAAAAGTAAGCAATGACCATGATGCCAACGCACCAAGCAAGCGCGATCCAGATATCGTTGCCAACCGTCCCTTCATACAAGAGGGCACGAATCGCATTCACGATTGAAGTCACGGGCTGGTTCTCAGCAAACGCACGGACAATTTTAGGCATGGTTTCGGTGGGGACAAAGGCCGAACTGATAAACGGCAGGAAAATCAGCGGGTACGAGTAGGCTGTCGCCCCTTCCATAGACCCCGCTGTCAAGCCGGGAATGACTGCCAGCCATGTCAGCGCCAGCGTAAACAACCCGAGTATCCCAGCTACCGCGAGCCAATCCAGGATATCAGCGCCGGAGCGGAAGCCCATCAAGAGCGCGACGAGGAAAACCACCACGACAGTAAGCGCATTGGAAACAAGTGAGGTCAACACGTGAGCCCACAATACCGACGAGCGCTTGATCGGCATGGTAATGAAACGCGCCATCAACCCGCTCTTTACATCCGTAAACAGCCGCAAGGAAGTGTAAGCAACGCCGGATGCGATAGCCATCAGCAAAATTCCCGGCAATAAATAATTGACGTAATTGTCCGTACCTGTCTCTATGGCGCCGCCAAATACGTAGACAAACAGCAGCATCATCATAATCGGCGTAATCGCCACCGTGATAATTGTGTCCGGGCTGCGCATGATGTTGCGCATTAAACGCCCTAGTAACACCCCTGTTTTGCTTTTCATTTACATCGCCTCCTTGTTGCCGATGATCGCGAGGAAAATTTCCTCCAATGTCGGCTGCTTCTCGATGTACTCCACTTTGGCTGGCGGGAACATCTCTTTGAGTTCGGTAAGGGTACCGGTCGTGATGATTTTTCCGCCATGCAGGATGGCGATACGGTCCGCCAGTTGTTCGGCTTCCTCCAGGTACTGGGTCGTCAGCAAGATGGTCGTGCCGCCGCCGGCAAGCTCCTTGACGGTATTCCAGACCTCAATCCGCGCTTCGGGGTCAAGCCCTGTCGTCGGTTCGTCGAGAAAAATGACGGCTGGTGTCCCGATCAGGCTCATGGCGATGTCAAGCCGGCGCTTCATCCCGCCGGAATATTTATCTGCCCGGCGGCTAGCCGCATCGGTCAGGCTGAATCTTGCAAGCAGATCGTCGGCGACTTGAGCTGGATTGGAAACTCCCCGCATCTTGGCAATCATCATCAGGTTTTCCCGCCCGGTAAGCATGCCGTCTAAAGCTGCGAACTGCCCTGTCAGGCTGATGCTCTGGCGAACATGATCCGGTTGACGCTGGACGTCAAAGCCGCAAATACCTACTTGGCCGCCATCGAGCTTCATCAGCGTTGAGAGAATGTTGACTGTCGTTGTCTTGCCTGCTCCATTTGAGCCCAGCAGCGCGAAAATTTCCCCACGCCGCACTTCAAAATCCACCCCCTTTAAGACTTCCTTGTCTTTAAAGGATTTTTTTAACCCTTTTACAGAAATCGCTGCATTCCTCATATTTTTTCCTCCTCATAATTAGCGCCTTGCGGAGCTAGGTTGCCTGCACCCAACTATTTAGTAATACTGATAATCTGTATAACTTACTACCGGGTTAAAAATTAACTGAATAGCGAAGGTGGCAATTCACATTAGTAACCAGCTAATCAGTCGGTATGATCTATTGAATTTATTTTTTACCCAATCGGTTCATGATACTCTGATTCAAATCTTCCCGATACTTGGCTACATAGGTTTTAGCGTTTGCTACTAGTTCGTCAGCAAAGGACGCCACGTCTTCCCCGGTGATTTCCAGCACTTGTCTGCCTTCAGCTGCTCCGGCTTCGAACAACTCGATTAATTCATACTGCATGTGCAGCATATCCATCCCGTTGCCCGCTGAGAAATTCCACATGTAGTTTTGAATTTTCTTAAATACAAACTGGTAGTCCTCAGGCAGGGCTTCAACCCGTGCCATCATCATTTTGTACTCTTTTTTATCACCAATCATTTTTTTGAATATTTCCAACATATAATTTTCCTCCTTTTATATAAAGCGGAACAAGGCACTCCAAAAATATCGGACGGAATATCTTATGAGGCTAGATTGACTTCAAGACGTTGATTTTTGATGATAAGAAATCCCACCTTTCCCAAAACGATTCAAGCTCCTGGCGGCCAGCCTCATTAAGTGAGTAAAACTTGCGCGGAGGCCCCATGTCTGACGGTTTCTTTTCAATGTTCACCAGCTTTTTCTTTTCTAACCGCACGAGTATAGTGTAGACCGTTCCTTCCACGACTTCGGTAAACCCAAGCTCGTTCAGACGGCGGGTAATCTCGTAACCATAGGTTTCACGGCGGCTGATGATTTCCAGCACACAGCCTTCCAGCGAACCCTTCAGCATTTCAGTTAAATTTTCCATATTCGAAAGCCTCCTCTATTTCGCCCTCCCCTACTTAGTATTACCTATATTCAGTATAACATAGTACCGAAGGAAATTTTTACTTAATAGCATTTGGAAAAACACACTATTAAGTATTACTCATTACACGTACATTGTAATACTGAGTAGCAGGGGGTGTCAACAACTTCTTTAAAATATTTTTGCAACCTCATTGTTCAGTGATGTCGGTATTCAGTGTGACCTACTACAGGTATATCGTAATGCGTAGTAGATGGATTGTCAACCGGATTTCCAAATATTTTCAAACCAGTATCGCCCCGCGATTTATGCATGCAAAAAAGACGAGCTTTAAGCTCGCCTTTTGTTTATTGATTATTCGATGCCGATCCGTCCTTGTTCAAGCCCCTCCCCTAACTCCGGCAATCTCGTTCGTATCCGTAATGCGTAACATCCCGAGATGAACAATACCGTGGCAGCGATGATGTACGTAGCCCGAACGCCGAATTCATCGGTTATGAACCCAAACAACAGGGTGGATAATCCGAATACCAGCGAAACAAGCGCGCTTTGAGCTGCGTACACTTTTGGTAATACATGGACAGATACGCCCCGCTGCAGTGTAGTCTGAAGCGAGACTGCCTTAAGCTGTTCAAAAACGCCGAAGCCTGCCGAGAACACCAGGGCCAGCCAAGGCACCGAGGTCAATCCAAAACCGAACGTCATGATACTAATGCCGAAGGAAGAGCAGATGACGAACTTGCGGATATTGCGGTCGATCAGCCCCGCATTTCTCATTCCAAACAGTCCACCCAGCATGAGTCCCAGGAAAAAGCTTGCGTTGATATATCCCCACCATGCCTCCTCCCTGTGCAGCACATCGGCTACATACACGTAGATGGTCGCTGCGATCCAAATCACGCCCGCCATCGTCTCCAATACATAAATCATATGAATTGCCCGAAGAGAAGGCTGTTTCCAAATGAGTGTCCAGCCTTCCTGAATGGAGCGCCAATTCGAAACGCGAGCCTTCTCTTTCTGTTCCTGGGTGGATTCATGCCGATCCTCTATAAGCTTCATGAAGACTGCGGCGGCGAGGGCCAGGGCAAAGGTCAGCCATATTACGTTGCTTCCGCCCAAGACTACGACCAGCAGTCCCCCAACAGCCCAGCCTCCCAGTTGAATTAGCTGATCCACGATGGCAACAAAGCTATTCGCTTTCGTCAGCTCGGTGGCATCCACCAGACGCGGCAGCATGGCATGGCTTGCAGGTGCAGCCCAGCCATCAAGCAAAGAGATGAGGAATACGAATCCGAGGATCGCATAGACCGTCACCTCCTGCTCTCCCAGCACATAGTAGGTCATTAACAATAGGAACAACACGGCCGTTTTCCCGATTTGCGACGAAGCAAGCAGCGACTTGAGGCTGTATTTATCCATCAACACGGGCGCAAAGCTCCCGCTTATAAACCGTGCCATCGTCGTGACAAAAGGTATCATGGCCATCAACATGGCGGATCCCGTAATCCCATAGATAATGGCCATCAGGCCGACAATGTAAAACAAATCGCCGCTATTGGCGAGCGCCTGACCTATCCAGAGATACCGAAAAGATTTCCTCTTCATCTTTCTACCCCAATTCTGTATTTAGTTGTGTTGGTTAGGGTAGAAAAACCTTACATGTTCTGGCCTCCGTACATTTTATATGGTTAATATAGTAACACCGTTAAGGACTTCTGTTAAGTTCACGGATTAATTTTTTCAAGCGAATCAGATGGCATATCTCACCAACCGCAACTTTTTTATCCCCGGCTAAAACTATTTGGCCCGCTCCACGGTCTAATGATCAGTCAAGCGCACTCAAGTACTTGAGCATGATCCAACCCATTAAACCAGGAATAGATCAAAACGAATTCGTACCATGACATAAAATACTAGCGCTAGTAGTTAGGGGTGAGTGAACTGAGAGCGAAAGAGTCGAAGCCAAAACAGTTCAGTGAAAATATTGAGAAATGCAAAAGCAAGTTATACCGGGTGGCCTATTGCTATGTCAAAAATGAGCAGGAGGCACTCGATATCGTCTCCGAGGCAACCTATAAGGGATTTCTCGCTTACGAGCGGATGAACACGCCGCAGTATTTTGAGTCCTGGATGACCCGGATTGTCATTAACGCTGCCATCGACCATCTCGGTCGCAAGAAGCGGGTAACTTATATGGAGGACCAAACGCAAGACTATGCAGCCGCAGAGCATACCCTACCGCTGGAAGAGAAAATGGATTTATATGATGCGCTGGACAGACTGATGCCAGAAGAGAAAACCTATATTATTCTGAAGTTTTTTGAGGACCTGCGCTTTCGAGAAATGGCGGATGTGCTGTCATTGTCCGAAAACACGGTCAAGACCAGATTCTACCGCATTATCGGAAAATTAAAATCGTATTTAATCGAGGGAGAGGTCGATAATCTATGACAGGAAAAGAACGCTACGAACACATTGAGATCCCTGCCCAGCTAACCGATGTTATGGCCGCAGCACAGAAAAAGGCGGCTGCCCGCAAACGATCCATACGCTTGACGAGATATTCGTCCGTTGTTGCAGCTGCCATTGCCGTACTATTCGTGGTCAACATCCCGACGGTGGCAAACGCCTTAGCCAAAGTCCCCGTGGTGGGCAGCATCGTTCAGGTTCTGCAGTTCGGGGGCGGAGGCGAGCGGACCGACGGCGTTACCGTGGGTACGGAAGCTTCCGAGGACGTGATTAAGATTCAATTTGATCAGGAAGGCAAGTCCGTTTCCAGTGTCCCGTCCTACACCGTGGATCATCGGGATGCACCAAACCGTCTGATCTTCACGTTTAACGGTGTACGAAACTTTGATTATGAAACCCTCAAGAAAGACATGCTGGCCCTGCCACTGGTGAAGGATGTCTATGAAAATGTGATTTTGGACGACTCGGCCATGCGTTTTGTCGTTGAACTGAAGGATGGCGTGAAGCATACCGTATCCGAATATAAAGACCCCGGCTATATTGAGCTGAAGCTCACTTCGACCGGCGAGCCGGTAACCCCGCGCGAGGTGTTCTATATCCGCAGTGAAGCCATGCCACAAGGGGAATCCCTTGCTATTCTTGAAGAGATTTATATGGAAGACGATGTGACCTTCGTTAAGACCGCTGGCGGTGACTTCATCGCGGTCATCGGCGGGTTCGATACCCGTGAGGAAGCCGAGCAGAAGCTTGGTGAAATTTCGGCTCGCGACAGCTACAGCGATGATCTGCGTATCGACAGCTGGATGAGCAATGAACGCCCGAACTAACCCGGATTATGAAAAGGCACCGCTCCGACTAATGTTGGAGTGGTGCCTTTTTATGATGATCAATGACGTTGTTTGGGCACGATTGAACGTGCTGGCCCCGAAAAGCGACTCTCCCGGTTGCAACCATGTTATGCGGTTGGATGAGGATAGATCATGACTTTTACACTGGTGTCCTTTTGCGTGCGAGCAAGCTCTACAGCTTCCTCGATCTGATCTAAGGAAAACTGGTGGGTGATGATATCGCGTATGCGGCTGCCCTTGTTTTGCAGCATCTGAATAGCCGCCGGGTACGTGTTCGCGTAGCGGAACACACCGTATACATCCAGCTCGGCGTCAACCAAAGCGCCAATATCCACTGGGATGGCATCCTTTGTCGGCAGACCTACATACACGATCCGGCCTCCGCGGTTCACATAACCGATTGAATCCGCGATGGCACCTGCGTTGCCCGACGTTTCAATAATAAGATCAATACCTTTGCCGCCCGTAAGTTCGTTCAATCGCTGCGGAACGGATTCATCCATCGGATTGATCACGCCGGAGGCTTCCATCTGAAGGGCCAAATTACGCCGGTATTCCACGACATCACTGCCATATATCTGAGAAGCTCCGGACATTTTAGCCGCCTCCATGGCAAGCAAGCCAATCGGCCCCAGACCGAGAACCAGCACCCGGTCCTCTGGCTGGATACGCCCGCGGCGTACGGCATGAAGTCCTACGGACAGCGGTTCAAGCAAAGCGCCTTCCTCAAAGGACATTGCATCCGGCAGCCGGAACAGGAAGTCGCTTCGCACCGCGACGTATTCGGCCCAAGCTCCGTCAACCGGTGGGGTGGCCATAAATACAACATCCGGACACAGGTTGTAACGTCCGCTTTTACAATAAGAGCAGCGCCCGCACGTAACGCCCGGTTCCACGGCCACGCGGTCACCGACGGAGACATTTCTCACCTTCTCCCCCGTCCTTACGACAACGCCAGCAAGCTCATGCCCCAGAATCAACGGTTCCTTCACCTCATACCTGCCAATCCGTCCATGCTCATAGTAGTGCACATCCGAACCGCATATGCCGATGCAATACACTTGAATCAAGGCTTCATCCGGCTTCGGCTCTGGAATGGGAACCTGCTTCACCCCAATGGATAAAGGGCGATCTAGAACAGCTGCAGACATCATGTTTGGTTGTGACAAGCTGCATTCACCTCTCCTCTCAAGAAATCGCTTACCAACTTAGTTTACACGATAAACTATCGCTTCATAAGGGTGGAGAGCGAATTCGCCGAAACTTCGGTCCGAGCGCTCGTAGTTCGTGAGTACAACTTCCGGTTGATGCTCACGCCACTCGACAGGGAATTGAAAATCCGGTGTTCCGCTATAGAAGTTGAGTACGACCAAGTACGTCTCGTTCCCGAGCGACCTGGAATAAGCGAAAATTTCCGGATGCTCCTGAAGCACCGCTTCATATGTTCCGTAGATCAACGCCTCACTGGATTTGCGCAGACGAATCAAGGCTTTATAGTAATTCAGAATGGAATCGGGATCATTTAACTGCTGCTCCACGTTGATCTCATGATAATTCGGATTACAGCGGATCCACGGCACAACCGTGGAGAAGCCGCCATAAAGCGTGTCATCCCACTGCATCGGCGTTCTTGCATTGTCCCTTGCCCGGTACGCGATTCTGCGCATCGTCTCGGACACGTCTTTCCCGTCCAACAGCCGCTCGCGGTAATAATTGTAGATCTCCACGTCTCGATAATCGCTCAGCTCCGCAAACTCAACATTCGTCATTCCGATTTCCTGCCCCTGGTAAATAAACGGCGTCCCCTGCATCAGCATAAAAAAAGTAGCCAGCATCTTGGCCGATTCCTTATGATAGTGGACCGGATCGCCAAAACGGGATACGGAGCGGGGTTGGTCGTGATTCTCCATATAAAGGGCATTCCAGCCCACGCCTTCAAGGCCCGTCTGCCATTTATGCATGATCTGCTTCAATTCGGCCAAGTCCCAGATCGCATAATCCCAGCGCCCTTCGAGCCCGAAATCAAGATTGACGTGCTCAAATTGAAAAATCATGTTCAGCGCCCCGTTCTCTTCCCCGATCCAGCGGTCTGCTTCCGTTATCGGAATGCCGCTCGCTTCACCAACCGTCATAATGTCATAATGGGAGAACGCTTCTCGTTTGAATTGTTGAAGAAAATCATGGATGCCCGCTATATTCCGATGTCCGGGATTCGAGTCAACATATCGGAGATGATTCGGATTCGGCATATCCGGCAAACCCGGAAGCTTCTTAATATGGGTGATCGCATCCACGCGGAAACCGTCAATCCCTTTATCCAGCCACCAACGGATCATCCTGACCAGATCATCCCTGACCGCCGGATTCTCCATATTTAAGTCAGGCTGCTTCTTGGAATAGAGGTGGAGATAATATTGATCCGTTAACTCGTCATATTCCCAAGCGGAACCGGTGAAGACGGATTCCCAGTTGTTCGGCTCGGCCCCATCCCTCGCATCCCGCCAGATGTAGTAATCCCGCTTCGGATTGGTGCGGGAGGAACGGGATTCAATAAACCACGGATGTTCATCCGAGGTGTGATTGAGCACCAGATCCATAATAAGCCGCATGCCGCGGTTATGAATTTCGGCCAGCAGCTGATCGAAGTCGGCCATGGATCCGAACTCCGTCATAATATCCTGATAATCGCTGATATCGTAACCGTTGTCGTTATTGGATGAGCGATAGATGGGGCATACCCATATAACGTCAATCCCGAGATCCTTCAAATAATCCAGACGGGATATAACCCCTTGCAGATCCCCGATGCCGTCTTCATTCGAATCCATAAAACTGCGTGGATAGATCTCGTAAGCAACGGCTTCTTTCCACCATACTTTCTGCATTGTTGTATCCCCCGTTTACAATAAAGATGCTGCTTATTAGGAATGCAGACCAAGTCATTACACGCACTTCATTAACCAACTTCGTCTGTCGCAGCATACAGTATTGCCGTTTAAGCGATCTTATAAGCCTAACAACCATAGAATAACCATGCCGCGGGGATATGCGGCACGGCCACTATAGGTCTACTATGGAACAACTACTGAAACGAATTCGTGCCAGCTCCCATGTAATATACTGCATGGGTTTGGTCAGACTCCGGTAAGGACCCGCCATTCACTCCACTTCTTTGATCTCCCGCTAACCCCGTACATACTTCGCAGTCAGCGATTGTTCCGCCATGATCAGTTCAGCAGGCGTTCCTTCGAACATGACCCGGCCTCCCCTGCTGCCTGCCTCGGGTCCGAGATCGATGATCCAATCCGCCTGACGGATCACGTCCAGATTGTGCTCGATGACAATCACCGAGCTGCCGTTATCGACGAGCCGATTCATCATGTCCAGCAAATGTCCGACATCTGACATATGCAGCCCGGTCGTCGGCTCGTCCATCACGTAGATCTTTCCCTGCTTGTGCAGCTCGCTGGCCAGCTTGATGCGCTGACTTTCGCCCCCGGACAGGGTGCTTAGCGGCTGTCCGAGTGTTAGATAGTGCAGGCCGACATCGTGCAGGGCCTCCAGCCGCCGTCTGATTTTTTTTCCCTCGAAAAAATCGAGTGCCTGCAGCACCGTCATATCCAGTACGTCGGTAATCATTTTTCCATGGAGTTTATACTGCAGCACATCATCCTTAAAGCGCCTGCCGTCACAGGTTTCACACGGAGACTTAATGCCTTCCATAAACGCCAGGTCCGTATAGATGAACCCGAGGCCGTGGCAGTCGGGACAGGCTCCTTTGGAATTGAAGCTGAACAGGGATGGACTCTGATCGTTAGCTTTGGCAAACATGCTCCGGATGTCATCCATGATCCCCGTATAGGTAGCAGGATTGGAACGGATTGAGGTGCTGACGGCGGACTGGTCGATGACAACAGCCTCGGGATGCTGGGACAGGAAGGCATGATGAATCAGCGAGCTCTTGCCTGACCCCGCTACGCCCGTGACCACGGTCAACACGCCTTCCGGGATATCTACCGTTACATTTTTCAGGTTATGATGATGGGCATTGGCAATGGCCATTTGTCCTGTCGGTACCCGATACTGTTCTTTCATCGGCATGCAGCGTTTCATATACTGCCCGGTTAACGTAGATGCTTGGCTGCACAGCTGCTCAACCGTGCCCTCGAAGACAACTTCTCCACCCCGGGTACCGGCATTCGGTCCCACATCCACCACATGGTCGGCAATTTCAATCACGTCACGGTCATGCTCCACGACCAGCACCGTGTTGCCCTTGTCACGAAGCTTCCTGAGCATGTCGTTCAGGCGGTGAACATCCCGTGGATGCAAACCAACGCTAGGCTCATCAAAAACATACATCATATCCGTTAGACTGCTGCCCAGATGCCTAACCATCTTCACCCGCTGCGATTCACCTCCAGAGAGCGTGGTCGTCTCCCGATTCAGCGTTAAGTAATCCAGCCCCATATCCATCAAGTGCTGCAGCCGCTCGGCCAAGCTGGCCACCATACTGGCAGCCACCGGCTCCTTGATGTTCAGGATGACCTCTCGTAACTCCCCAATCTCCAAGGCTGCACATTCGGCGATATTATATCCGTTGATTCTGCAGCTTAATGCCGCTTGACTGAGCCGTGTTCCCTCGCATAACGGGCATGTGCCATGCGTAATAAAATTTTTGACGTGATTTAAGGTCCGCTCGGATAACTCACTGCTGTCTCTCTGTATATACAACCGGTTGAACTTCAACACGAGGCCTTCGAAGTCAGACTGTACCGGTCCACCCTTGGACGGAAACGTCACCTTTCCCTCCTTGCCGTTTAGGAAGAGATCCCATTCCGCTTCCGAATAGTCGGCCAGCTTCTTGTCGTTATCAAAGAAACCGGACATGGTGTAATTTTTCATATACCAGCTATCCACTGAGAAAATAGGAAATCGGACTGCTCCCTCATTCAAAGATTTGTTCTTATCCAGCAGTTTATTTAGATCCAGCTCGACCTTCCTGCCGATTCCTTGACATTCCGGACACATGCCCTGCGGATCGTTAAAAGAAAAGACGTTGGAGTATCCCACAAATGGCTGTCCCACCCTGGAAAACAACAGACGGAGTATGGCGTACAGATCCGTGATCGTGCCTAGCGTGGACCGTGAATTGCCCCCCAGACGCTTCTGGTCGATGACAATGGCCGTCGACAAGTTCTCGATCGAATCGACGTCCGGCTGGCTATGCCGTGGAAGTCGGTTACGGACAAAAGCGGTAAACGTCTCATTCAGCAATCTCTGAGCTTCCGAGCTAATGGTATCAAACACGATGGACGATTTGCCCGAGCCGGATACGCCGGTAAAGACCGTGATTTTCCGTTTTGGAATTTGCAGCGAAACATTCTTCAGATTATTCTCCCTGGCTCCACGTATGTTGATATATTCTTGCGCCATGGCCGTTCCTCCCTTATACCCTGTAGTGTTCCTATTATAAAAGGGCAATCATGACATGTACTGTCATAATGGGTGAAGGTCTCTATTATTAAGTTATTCCCGCAACCGGTAAATATCAGGAAGGTTGTTAACCGTATTAATGCTATACTTAGTTTATAAGAGTTTGGGGGAAGAAAATGTTACACCCTCCCATTTTTGATTCCGGTTTGCCAATAAGCATCCTATCCCTTACAATTACGGAACATCATCGTTTCTTAGAATTCATGATTACAGGAGAATAATGACGATATGAGCAAAAAAATAGTCGCCATCGATATGGACGATACCATCTGCCATCTCATACCCAAGGCCATTCACTATCACAATCTGCAGTACAAAGATCCTCAGCTGACGCTGGATCAGATTACCGATTATAACCTGCACCAAATCTGGCATCCTGACTGCTCAGAAGAGTTTTTCTTCGGAAAGCCGGGTTTATATGAAGAACTTGAAATATTTGATGAATATACGATTGACGAAGTCCACAGAATGACGCATGATTATGACGTCATTGTTGTTACCGCAGCCCGTCCCTCCTCGGTGCCCGAGAAGTGGAGATGGCTGCAACGGCACATGCCTTTTATTCCGTTCGAGAATTTTTTCGTGGCCAAGCGCAAGGATCTAGTGGAATTCGATCTTCTGATTGACGATGGTCCCCATAATGCGATTGCCGCCAGAAAAGCTGGAAAGCAAACCATTCTGATTCCGCGTCCGTGGAACGCGCATATTCAGCATGAGTTTATTCTGAAGGATTCCTGGAAGGGAATGAACGAGTTAGTCGACCGCATTTTATCTGATTCTAACCATCAAGGGGATATGAAATAAATGAATACAGACCGCAATAGTCGGTACCTATCGCAAGACATCCATTTTTTCGCGGCCGCATTGTCGGAAACGGTGGTTTCCGTATGGGAAGAGGATCCCGCAAGCGTATACGTGGAGATCGAGCGAGGTTACATTGAATGCTACACACCGGATGTCGTCCGCATCCGCAACGAAGAGACCGGTTATCTGACACACTACAGCCGTGACACCGCTATGTTTCAACGGATGTAATACGATAAAGGCCGCTTCCCTTGCCGGGAGGCGGCTCTTTTATTGCTTAGATTACCTTTTAGCTGACAGGACAAGAAACAGGGTTGCGAGCGGGCCAAGCAACAGGGATAACAGAAACCAGTTTAATCCCGTTCTGTTTTTTCCTTGAGCCAACCCCGCATTAATCAACGCCAGCGTTCCCCATCCCACGTAGAATTCATTATTCATCTTATCTCCTCCGATACCGTACTCTTTATCTGCTTATTACGTTTTGACATGCTGAATCGTTGCAGGATATACAAAAAAGAGCAAGGAAAGCTCCCTGCCCCGGGGGATTTTAATGTATATAACAGCAGCCTCAAAAGGCTCCGGCATTATGCAACGGAGGCCCCAGTCTTACTTGCGTGGTCAATCGATTCTTATGCGTGCTCCAATTCTCTTAACAGCTGAAATATCTGTCCCCGATGATGGGACTCATGCTCAATCAGATGATAGATGACCCATTCGGGCGTCACATCGTACGGTTCCAGTTGTCTGACTCGCCTCCAGTCCGAGAGGTCCATGCCTTTGAAATGGGCAAGCAATTCCTGACGTACCCTTTGCATGCGGTGAAGGTGCTCCTCCAATGACTGATCCGGCACTTCAGAAAGATGGTTATCCTCGGTACGGTGATCCCAGGGAAAGTAAGTCTTTATTTTCGGGTCCCAATCGGATTCAAGCACCTCGGCGTACAGCCAGTCCGCTTCAATGTAAGCGATATGGTACAACAGTGAGCCTATCGACTGCCGACCGTCTACCTTATGGTTCAAAAACTCATATCGAATCCCTTCCAGCCGTTTCAATATCGTTCGCCGCACATCCTCAAGTCCCCATATCCAGCGGCCGATCTCCGGCTCAAACCCAGGCAATGCCTCAACCGTCAACGTTTTCCTCTGCAAATCTTCACGCTCCCTTACATCATCTCATGAACCTAAGAATAACAGGCTCAAGCGGCAGACTGCCAGGTAAAGTTCGGTTTAGGCAAAAACCATCCTGGGTCATTCAGCCATTCTTACTTCTTTCTAGTCGCAATCGCCTCCGCCGTTTGTTTAACGGCCTGATGCCCGAATACCGCAAACGCCCCTGCGAGTATGCCTTGAATGATATTTTCCACGCTCCAGCCGATCAAGCCGGTTGTGAACAGAATCGATAAGACTATAACCAGATATACAATGCTCCAATTCGGAACCTTGGGGGTTTGCTTCAGCACATATCCGATTACCCAACAGGCAGCAACGACCATGAAGAGCCGCGGGTCGATCAATTGAAAAATGACGCTCCATTCCATGGTAAACCCACCCTTTCCATTCATCTTCTACATCCTATTCCTCGAGCCTATCGATCGGCTTGTATTTATATCCTTATTCTCGCAAGCAAAATAATAGAATCTGCGAAATGGAATTTTCGATAGGTTTGACGATGAGCGGACGCAGCACAAATCGCGGTATTCCCGGGTGGAGGAAATACGCAGTGACTATCCAATATGAATGGCGGTGGCTCTTAAGACTGCTACCTGCCCGCTTCTATTATCCTTTTGAACCAATCGTTCAACCGCCGATCCTTCTCTTCTTGACTGCAGTCTGAGGGAAAGGTTAGATAATGCTGATGCTCGGGAATCCGGGGTATCCCCTTCTTCATGTTCGCATCCGCCGTGGTATCGTTATCGTATTCTAAAAAACGGAGATCCCTTCCATCCAATGTCTGATAGGCATAACAGCTGTACTCGTGCCCATCAATAACGGTCCAGTGATGTCCCTGCTTCGTGGGATTGCACAACACATGCGTGCCCTTCAGCTTGTTTAGTGAGTAAAGAAAGCCTTGCAGTTGGGCTTCTGTGACGTGGTAATCATCCAAGTAATACCGCTGCGAGACTCTGGCAACATTCGTGTCGATGATCTGGTAGTTTAGAATAAACGCAGCCCCTTTGTGCAGCACCGGATCGAAGTAATCCTTCTGAATCCAGCCCTTATGGCGGGACAGGCGATCTGACACCAGGTAATCGATATTACTATGGTCCAGGTTATAACCGAAGGTTACCAAGAATTTGCGATTCTTCATATAGAACTCCCCCTGATACATCAGAATGACTGACCCATTATTTTCCATGAATATTATAATCGAGTAGGAGGGGGCGGCTAACCCCCGTCCTCTCACACCACCGTACATGCGGG
>NZ_JAGGRD010000060.1:0-18334 GCF_018613005.1 Paenibacillus sp. ISL-20 | reverse complement strand
CAGGGAGATCACGCTCCAAACGGTGGGTGAATGAAAAAGCAACGCAACTGGAACAAATACTTGATCCTTGGAGAGAGAGCCGTTCTAGTTCGTCTCAAAGCAAGGCCCTGCTTGGGATGGTAACTTTATTGCTAACGATAATCCGGCAGCTTGACGAGTTGGAAAAACAGATGGAGGAAATGGCGGCAAACCTGCCCGAAGTTGAACTCGTGAAAAGCATCCCGGGAATCGGAACAAAACTGGCCGCAGCCATTGTAGCTGAGATGGGTGATGTCAAGCAGTTTAGGGACGCGAAGCAATTGGTCGCGTTTGCGGGTCTTGACCCAGGGATTTTCAGTTCAGGGAAGTTTACAGCGACGAGCACGAGGATTACGAAACGAGGCTCCAAAAGGCTCAGACGTTCTCTATATTTGGCCGTGCAATGTGGTATGAGGAAAAACGCGAATGCAAGAATTCGTTTGTATTACGAGAAAAAAAGAAAAGAGGGCAAGCCCTACAAGGTGGTCGTGATCGCTTGTGCAAACAAGCTGTTGCATCACATTTTCGCCATCTTGCAGAAGGGGCAGCCCTACCAAGCTTAAACCATATTTAACCAAAACCTCCACAGCCATGGAGGTTATTCGGGTTGGTCGGAAAAAGTATATCACGAAGAGAGAACTCATCCAACCTTAAAATGCTTGACAAACATTAGCTGGTTTTTGTTTTATCGGAACAAAGGTGCCTGGCGGCAGCCATAGACCTCATATGAGTAGAGAAAACCCTGCATTTGTAAACGATACCATTCTTGGGTTTTTGGAAAGGAATAGTTGATTATCTACTGCCGCACGAGCTTGTTCATGTGCCGGATGAAACGTTGCTGCAGCATCTGAGAGAAGCTGCTAAGCGAGGACTTGGTCTGGGTCGAATCCGGAATCTGAAGGAAGCAGCCAGTCGATCCGTTGGCATTAAGCAAGGGGCAGATCTAGCTAAGATGGAGTTGCGATTGTTGTTGAGCCAATATGAATTGCTTCACAGTAAGCATGAAGAACTGGATGCAATATTGGATGAACTGTTGGAACAAATTCTAAATGTTCAACAATTACTTGCCATTAAAGGAGTGGGCAGGGATACCATCGCAGGGTTTCTGGCTGAAGTTGGTGACATTAATCAGTACCGACATCCTAAACAGATTATAAAGCTCGCAGGGCTAAACCTGAAAGAAAACACATCGGGCAAAAGAAGATGCAATCGCTCATCGCTTTGTGTAACAAGCTTATTCGGGTTCTTTTCGGGATTTTGAAAAAAGGACATGAATTCAGTGAAAGTAAATTGATACAGGATATCCCTCGTTTCGCAGAATTACCGCAAGCAGCTTAAGTGAACACTTTACTTGATATGACCAAAGTAAAACGAGATAACAAAAAGCACGGATGAGTCAGAACGAAACTAACATACGGACGAAGATCCTGTCGGGCAGCATATCTGACCTCCACTCATGGACAGGTTGAATGAAGGAATGTGGGAGCGTAGACTCTGTGAGACATGGGAGGGTTGACCGCCATGAGACCATGTGGAGATCCATAGATGCAACCATACTTTACCATAGCAACCACTTTTTACAGTAAGTGGTCTAGGTGGAGAGTTTTTTTGCACTTTAACAGCCCCACAAATTTCCTCCTCAACAACATCGTTCCATTGAAATGTTATCTGCTCAGAAGAAAACAAGGTCAAAATCTAAGAAAACGTGAGCATTTAAGAGTAAAGTGATTCTCAATAGAGGGAGGTTAGTTTAACATTGTTATGGAATATAACGATAAATGAGATGAGGGGGAACACACATGCTTTTTCACTTTAGTGAAGACGATAGCATCAATATTTTCGTACCAAAAGAAAAGCAAAATCGTCCGGGTAGCCCATATTTATAATGGCTTTACCCGAAAAAAGAATAACAATGATTGGAATTAAGTGTTACAAATAGTATAGGGGAGGTGGAAAGTGAATTTATTATTTTGGATTACTATTGCTTTCATCATCATCGGATTTGTTATTCTTGCTTTTATAAGAAGAAATGTGAAAAGTAAGAATATTACATCCACCAAAGCCATATTTTGGTTTATATTGGGGACCACAGTTTGGGGGATAACTAGTATTTTTCTTGTTGTGAGGTTGTTTGGTCAATTTAGTGAGTTTTGACAATGGTTTTAGAGAGAAGCATTTCATTTTTGTGAAGAAATGTACTTCAACTATCAGGTCTGTTAGTTGAATATCGGAGACAGCATAAAAGCTGTCTCTTTTTTACCATTAGCAACAATCTTTACAAACAGTACTTCAACTGCTAACGGGAAACGTTGTTTAAATTTTTTTGTCGGGTGACAAAAAGATAGTGACATTTTGTCGAGGGACAAGTGTCGGGAGACAATCGGTACAAGTTCTTGTCCCGAGTCGAGGACTTCTGTATCCAACTTCCCTCCCCGTGTAAATTCGGATTGGGCTTTTTTAAGTGTTCGACCTGCGCTTTCAGGTAAGCGTTCTCTTCTTCAACGCTGCTAAAATGCTTTTTATTCCAGCGTCCATGGTAATCCTCAAAGGTTTCTCCATTCTGAAACTTACAAACCCAAGTGAGAATTTGAGATTCACTTTTAGTCCCAAACTTCTCCTCCATAATCATGGAGTAGCGCCTGGTTTCATTTGAATCTCAAACGTACAGCTTCCTTTTTGACTTCTTCGCTATAACCCGTCAGCTTTTGCCCTTTCTTTGGTACATCAAAAATCCCCTCCGGTCTACAGTGTTAAGTTCATCATATCATGAACTTTTTTTTTACTGTCTACCATGAAGGGATAATACCATTGCCAAATGGCGGGAGGCTTCTTGCTTTATTAACAGGGGGAGTTTCACACTTTTTAACCGCTTTCATTTGTGCTAGACTACGATACAACCAAGCAGGGCAAGGTCCCGGGGAGAACACGGAGCACGGAGAGAAAGGGTGGTTAATATGTGGAAAATGCTAGTTGTGGACGACGATAAATTCGAGCGGGACGGCGTTAAGTTCCTGGTTGATAAATACGGCCTGCAGTTGGAACTCATAGAAGCGGACAGCGGCGAAGAAGCGCTTGTTTACCTCGAGGAGCATGAGATCGACATTTTATTTACAGACATTCGGATGAATGGGATGGATGGGCTGGAATTAGCGGAACAGGCCAGAGCGATGGGCAGGCCGAGCAAAGTCGTTTTCATGAGCGCCTATGGTGAATTCGAGTATGCGCAGCGGGCGATCGATTTGAACGCGATTCGCTATATTTTAAAACCGGTGGAGGTCAGCGAGTTTCTAAAGGTGATCTCCCAAGTCATTCTTTTGTGCGAGGAAGAACGGCAAGACCGGAATCGGCGCGATAAGTTGGAAGCGGCCTACAGCCGTGATATTCGCTACGAAAAGCAGAAAAGAGTTACGGAGCTTATTCACGGTAAACTCGGCGAGGACGCAGCAGCGTGTTATCCAGCACCGCAGGTAACGGCCATTCCTTTTGTCGGCGGAGACAAGGCCGTGCATATGATCATGCTGGATACGCGCAACCGCTTTTTCGATTTGCACGACCTGGAGTTGGAACGCGGCTTGAAAGACTTGATCGCTGTCCCTTTTGAACTGGTGCATCTGAACGAGTTTCAAAGTTTGCTGCTGGTAGCGGACAAGGAAGAAAATACGCCCGCCGAAGACGGAGAAGGGGCTATCGATTCAGTCGGTCTGCGTCGGCTTGGCGAGTCTTTGGTCCGTTGGTTTCGGGACGCGCATGGGAGGGAGATGACGGTCGTTCTCGGCGGATTGCTAGACGGGAAGGTCCCGTTTGACGAGCGGTTCAGCGAAATGGAAGAGGTTTTGGAAACGAAGTTTTTCTACGATGAGGGCGTCGTGCTGCCGACTGTAAAACCGGCTTCGGAGACGGAGAACGGCAATGAAATGTATGATGTCGAGAAGGCGCTTTCAGTCTTGTCGGAACATATTCATCGAGGCAGGTACGACTTGGCAAAGCCGCGACTTGCAGGATTGATCGACGAGATGCAGAACAGTGACCGCTTCCCGGTGATGTACATCAAATATGTTTGTGTGGAAATCGTCAAAACGCTATTTGACGCTACATCCCGTAAGGAGCCGAACCGCTTCAAGCAGCATCTCGATCTCATCTACAAGACGGCAAAACTGAGTGATTTAAAGGCCGTTATGCTCAGCGTTGTGGAAGGAAGCGAGCCGGAGGCAGGTGCCGGCGGTTCCGACTCCGCGCGCAAAGCGATCGAGGACGTAGTCCATATTATCGAAAGCGAGTACGGTACCGATCTGTCACTCGATTCGTTGGCGGAACGGGTCTATTTGTCGCCCAGTTATTTAAGCCATCTGTTCAGCCGGCATAAAGGCATCAGCATCAACAAATATATGACTCAGTACCGGATGGAGCGAGCGCGCCAATTGCTGTTGACCACGAATCGCAAAATCGTCCAAATCAGCCGCGATGTGGGCTATGTCAACGTGCCGTACTTCAGTTCGCTGTTCAAGGCACATTTTGGCCGAACGCCAACGCAATACCGGGAAGGAGCCGGTACATGAGAAGGATGGTCGACGGTCTGTTCAATCGGTTACGTTTTAATCAAAAGCTGTTTCTTTCCTACTTGACAGTCATTATTATCCCGATCCTTATGCTGGGTCTGTATGCCTTCCGACAATCGGAGGAAATGCTGCGGATTCAAGCGTCGCAGAGTATTGAAAAAAATGTGACGGCCATCTCGCAATCTCTCAACGGCACGCTGGAGCAGTACGACCATACGATTCGCTCGGTTGTGTATAACAAGACGTTTCAGCGGATTGTCGCAAATGACTACATCGATCTCGTCAATTTGTCGCGAGATTTGAATGAGTATTTGACGCCTTATTTCAATATGATGATGACGCTCAACAGCGATATTAAGCAGATCACTTTTTATACACAGAGCAACGTTCCCGAATACGGCTTGTCCGTGCAGTCGCATGAGCGTGTGAAGGACAAGAGTTGGTACCACAAAACGATTGTGGGCGGCGGTAATCAGTGGTCGATGAATGAGAGCGGTGATTTGTTCGTGGCAGGACCGTTCCCGCGATTTTTCTCGGACAGCGACACCAATGTGCTCTTCATGGAAATCAATAGCGACGGCTTGTTCAAAAATATCACCAGTTTAGCAAAAGGGTATGACGTCGTCATCGCGGATCGGAACGGTACACTGCTCTACGCAAATTCCGATGCGGCGGCGAGCCGAGCTGCAGAGTTTACGAAAGTTAAGGATCGGCCGGATTCGGTGATCGACGCCAGCGGTGAACGGCTATACACGGTGACGAAGACGATTGCGCAGACGGGATGGACGATTCGCTGTTTCGTTCCGGTGAAGCAGATGTCCCTCAATGCGGAATCGATCTTGAACGCGACGCTTATCGTCATCGATTCCTGCATTGCCTTCCTGCTCATCATCATCTCGATCTTTTCCCGCACGATGATCAGACGGATATACAAGTTGAACGCGCTGATGCGGCGCGTGGAGAACGGGGAGTTGTCGCTCCAAGTTCAAAGCGCGTCGCGCGACGAAATCGGCGAACTGACGAACCGGTTCGGCAATATGATTGTACGGCTCAATGCGCTGGTGAAAGAAGCCTATACGAACAAAATTGTGCAGAAGGAGGCGGAGCTGAAGGCGCTTCAATCGCAAATCAATCCGCATTTTTTGTATAATACGCTCTCTTTCATCAATTGGGAAGCGGTCAAAAGCGAACAGCATAAAATCAGCCATGTCGTGACATCCTTATCGCGGTTTTACCGCACGTCGCTGAACAAGGGGGATAACATTATTCCGGTGCGCGACGAATTGGACAACATTAAATCGTATCTCGATATTATGCTGATGATGAGCGATTACGAATTCGACGTTTACTATGATATCGATGAAGAGGTGTACGGCTACCGGATGCTGAATCTTATTTTGCAGCCGCTTGCTGAGAACGCGGTGAAGCATGGCATCAACCAGAAGAAAGGCGGGCGAGGATGGCTTAAAATCAGCGCGAAGCGAATGTCCCAGGTGATCGTGTTCACCGTCGAGGACAACGGTCCGGGCATGGATGAGGAAACGATAAGGCGACTGCTGCTTCAGCAATCTTCTGGCTACGGATTAAAAAATGTCAATGAACGGCTGAGGCTGTTTTTCGCCGCGGACAGCGGCATCGGGATTGAAAGCAAACCCGGCAGAGGAACGGCGATGAGCGTGACGATCCCACCTTATAACAATGCCGTAAAAAAGTGAAGTATTTCGAAAATATTTAATAATTCTTTTTCGCAGTGGCCGTGCTATCCTGTTAACAATCCAATGTATGCGCATACAAAACAGGAGGGTCAGCTATGGAGGAGACGGCTCCGCCGGTGCGGAGTGGCTATGAACAAAAGAACAAGAAGGACACATGGCGCAAAGTAAAACAATACCGTGTCCTGCTGCTTATGCTTGTACCGGGTATGCTTTACTATCTCGTTTTTCATTATTTGCCGATGTACGGCGTCATCTTGGCGTTTAAAGATTTTAAAATTACGCGAGGCATTATAGACAGTCCTTGGGTGGGATTCGAGGTTTTCGAGAAAGTGTTTGCGGACGGCTATTTTTATACCGTTCTGGAAAATACGCTGGTTATCAGCGTATACAAACTAGTTTTCGGGTTTCCCGTGCCGATCTTTTTCGCCCTGCTGCTAAGCGAGATTTCCAGCATGCGATTCAAAAAAGTCGTGCAAACGGTTTCGTATTTGCCGCATTTTATATCCTGGGTTGTTTTGGCGGGAGTTTTTTTCACGATGTTCTCGCTGGAAGGACCAATTAATACGGTGATGCAATGGTTCGGCATGGAACCGATATTGTATCTGGCAGATGACCGTTATTTTCGAACGATTTTGGTCGTGACGAGCATTTTTCAGGGGTTCGGCTGGGGCTCCATCATTTATTTTGCGGCCATTTCCGGCATCGACCCGCAAATGTACGAAGCTGCCGTCATCGACGGTGCGGGACGGTTCAAACGAATGTTCTACATCTCGATTCCGATGCTGGCGCCGGTTATTGCGATTATGCTCATTTTGTCGATGTCCGGTATTTTGGATGCGGGCTTCGATCAGATATTCAACATGTATAATCCGAGAGTAATGGAAGTTTCGGACATTATCGACACGTATGTGTACCGCAAAGGGCTGGTTGAGATGAACTACAGCTATGCGACAGCGGTGGGGTTGTTCAAGTCGCTTGTAGCCCTCGTTTTGATCATCAGTGTCAACCGGATCGTAAAGCTGGTGGGGGGACGGGATCATGCATTATGGTAGCGGCAAGACGCGCAGGGGGTGTTTGACATCATTCAAGTAAAAAAATCGGCCGGCGACAAAATCGTGGATGGCGTTCTCTATATCGTCGCGGCGATCATTATGCTGGCAACCATCTATCCGTTCTGGACGCAAATCGTCATTTCGCTCGACGGTACGGGGGCGGACGGTGCCGCTTACGCCTCGGGTTTTATTTTGCTGCCGGAGCAGTTGTCCTTCGAAAGCTACAAGCTGGCATTCAAGTTCGATGCGCTGTGGCAAGGGTATTGGAATACAATCGTCCGTACCGTTATCGGTGTCATATTGGCGGTGCTGCTCACTTCCATCACGGCCTATCCGCTGGCCAAGAGGGATCTGCCCTGGAATCGCGTATTTACGGGTATTATTCTGTTCACGATGCTGTTTGGCGGCGGTACGATTCCAAGCTACTTGCTGATCAAGGAATTGGGGATGTACAACACGATATGGGCACTTGTCATTCCCGGGATGGTCGGCGCGTTCAATGTGCTCATTATGCGTAATTTCTTTCGGGAGATTCCCGCCGAGGTAGAGGAATCGGCCCGGGTCGACGGAGCGGGCTATCTGCGGATCTACACCCAAATCGTGCTCCCGCTCAGCAAGCCCGTCCTAGCGACGGTTGCGCTTTGGGTCGGCGTAGGGCATTGGAATGCTTGGTTCGACAGCATGATTTATATGTCCGATCCCGACAAGCAGGTGCTGCAAGTCGTGCTGCGCAAAATCGTCATTCAGAACAATATGAGCGACATAAGCGCCGTCATGCAAAATATCGGCAACCAGACGACCTTTTCGGGCCGGCAGTTGCAGGCGACGGTCATCATGTTCTCGATCATTCCGATGGTGATTGTATATCCGTTTATTCAAAAATATTTTGTCAAAGGTGTCATGGTCGGCGCAGTTAAAGGGTGATTCCGAATTGGAGCTTCTGGAAAATAGAAGGAGATGAGGACATGTTCGCGAATAAAAAACGCTGGGTGAGCAGCGCGCTCGCCGCAATAATGGCGGTGACGTTGCTGGCCGGCTGCGGCAACGGGTCGTCGAATCAGGCGCCACAACCGGACAACGGATCGACGGTGGCCGAGGAGGGAGACGAAAATGCTATGGGCAAGCCGAAGCTGATGTTTTGGAACCTGGACGGAAACGCCGAAGGGGATTCTTACGGAGTTACGGCGCTCAAGGAAAAATTTGACATCGACGTTGAATTTATTTCTGTCGGCCGTGAAGCGTTCAAAGAGAAGCTGAACTTGATGATTGCTTCCGGCGAAATCCCCGATTGGTGGAAAGAGCCGTCCTTCCCGGAATACGACAAGTTTTTGCAGCAAGAGGTGGCAGCCGAAATTCCGCAAGAGCTGATCGAGGAGCATATGCCGAAATACGTGGCTTGGCTGAAGCGGTATTTGGGCGACGATCCTTTCCGGTACGTTCGCCGGGACGGCAAAATTTACGGCCTTCCGGTGCTTTGGGATATCGGCATCGACGGCATGCAGCTCGGCTTCCGGGAAGATTGGCTGAAAAAAGTGGGCATTGCCAAAAAGCCGGAGACGCTCGAAGAGATGGAAGCGGCACTAACGGCGTTCCGCAACAACGATCCGGACGGCAATGGCAAGAAGGACACGTACGGCATCACTTCGAGCGCAGAAAGCATCGGAAGCTTGTACAGCTCGGTATTCGGTGCTTTTGACATCTATCCCAGCCTTTTTGTAGAGAAGGACGGCAAAGTAGTGCGGGGAGAAATTGAACCAGGCGCGAAGCAGGCGCTGGAAGTACTGCATCGCTGGTACAAGAACGAACTGATCGATCCTGAGTTTGTCGTCAACAAAGCGAGCAATGTGGAAGACAAGGTACTGACCGATAAAGTTGGCGCAATCGAATATTATTGGTGGGCTTTCGTACCGGGCAATGCGTTCCTCGGGGGCGAGCAATGGTATGACAAGCTGAAGCAGAAAAAGGCGGATTTTAACTGGGCGATTTCTCCCGGCGTCAAAGGCCCGGAAGGAAAATACGGCATGGCCCAGTACCATCCGAGCTTCGCCTCCGGCGTCATGTTCGGCAAGCAGTTGAACGACAACCGCGAGAAGTTGATCAAATATTTGCAAGTGTTCGAAGCAACGCAGTTTGATCCGGAATTGTACGAGAAGCTGAATTTCGGCGAGAAAGGAAAAACGTGGAAGATCGGCGAAAAAGGGACGGTCCAGTTCATCCCGCCTTACAACGACGAGAAAGAGCGTAAGCGGGCGGGTATAGGCGGCTACTCGATGTCCGGCTCCTTCAACGACTACGATTTCCAAACCACCTATACTTCGGAAGAAAGCCTGCGACAGCTGGCTAAGGACACGCGGGCGCAAGGAACGCGCAACATCGATGTTTTGGCGCCGTTCAACAAGCCGATTTATAACGAGTATCAGGATAAACTGAGCCAGTTTACACTGCAGCAATATGTGGACTTTATTACAGGACGCCAATCGCTCAGCGAGTTTGACAACTACGTGGCCAAATGGAGGAGCATGGGCGGCGACAAGGTGCTGGAAGAGGCGCAGAAAGTATACGACGAGAATTTCAATTAAGGAGCGAAGCGGGCATGATAGGGTTGTTTGGAATGCGATTGAAGCATATGGAGCTGCAAATGGATGGCCTCGGCCGTCTGGTCGGGCTGCAATGCGCCACGACGGGAAAAAATTATCTCGCCGGAGAAGCAGGCTCTCCTCTTGTGCGAATTGCGGCAGACGGGCGGATTTTGGAACCGAAACGGTTTCAATGCGACACAAGCAACGTTGTGCACGATGACGGCAGCCGTTTCCTGATGGTATTTGACTTCTTGGACGGGGCTGTGCGGCTGGAAGTGGAAGCGTGCGCAAAGAAAGACTATGCTACGTTCGAGATTGTGCGCATCGTGGGCACGGAGCCGGACGTCCTGCTCTGGGGCCCTTACGAAATGGCAATTTCCGGCTCGATCGGGGAATCGGTCGGCGTCGTGCATGACGGCGAATATGCTTTGGGCATTCAGGCCTTAAACGAGAAGACGCTCGGCGGCTTCCCGGTGGATCTGAGACTGGACCGCTTTGCCGACCTTCCTTACCCGGACGCGAAGGTCGGGTATGACGTCAGCGCAGCCTGGCCGACAGCCGATGGCAGCTTGCTGCAAGCGTTTACGCGCAACCGGACGCGAGATGAACGGCGGACGGTATGGGGAACGCCGGACATCCCGGTCACCCCGGTCACCCCTATAGATGGCCCGGATGCAGCGCTGACCGGGTCCAAAATCGCACTGTTTGGTTGTCCGGCTGATCTTGTACTGGAAACAATCGAAGCGATCGAACTGGGCGAAGGGCTGCCACATCCGACAATTGACGGTGCTTGGGCCAAGTTGTCGCCGGATGCGAAGCAGTCGTATCTGATTACCGACTTTAATGAAGCTGCCATTGGGAATGCGGTGGCTTTCGCGAAGGAAGCCGGGCTCTGCGGTGTTTATCATCCCGATCCGTTCGCGAACTGGGGACATTTCGAGCTGAAACCGTCAGCTTTTCCAAATGGAGACGCCGGGATGAAAGCTTGCGTTGAGGCGGCGGAAAAGGAGGGCGTAATTGTCGGGGTCCATACGTTGACCAATTTTACGACACTCGGCGATCCCTATGTTACGCCAAAGCCCGATAAACGGCTGCAGCTTGTGGGAAGCGGGCTGCTGACTGCGCCTGTCGGGGAGGAAGCTACAGAGATCGAGGTTGACGATCCGCGCCCGTTCCAGGTTAGCTTGTTCCGGCGAACGGCCGTTATTGAAAACGAACTGATTGAATACGACGCAGTATCGGAGGAAGCTCCATGGAAGCTGCTCGGCTGCCATCGTGGGGCGAACGGGACGGAAATTTCCGCCCACGAGACGGGAACGGCTGTCGGCCGGTTGTGGGACCACCCGTACGATGTGTTTTTTCCGAATTTGGAATTGCAGGATGCGTATTGTGACCGGATTACGTCCTTGTTTCAGGCAACGGGATTGCGGCAAATTTCGTTTGACGGTCTGGAAGGTGTCTATGCGACCGGCCATGAGGATTACGCGACAAACCGCTTCGTCAAACGCTGCTATGACGGATGGGAAGGCGAAGTGATCAATGATGCCAGCATCGTAGTTTCCAATTACGCTTGGCATATCCATACACGCTTCAACTGGGGCGAGCCGTGGGGAGCCGCGACGCGGGAAGGGCAGTTGGATTGGCGGCTCCATAATCAGCGCTTTTTTGCCCGGAACTTTATTCCGGCTATGCTCGGCTGGTTTATGATCCGCTCCGTTTCGAACCAGTTCGAAGCGACGACGCAGGACGAGATCGAATGGGTGCTCTCCAAAGCGGCCGGTTTCGACGCCGGATTCGCATTGTTTGCCGACATGGCCGTGTTGAAACGAAACGGCAATATCGACGAATTGCTGGCGCTTGTTCGAGAGTGGGAGGCCGCCAGACGGTCGAATGCATTCAGCGTGTCGCAGCGCCAGCGGATGCAAGATCCTGCCGGCGACTGGCATCTGGAACCGGCGGGCGAAGGCCGCTGGACGCTGTATCCTGTAGACATATCGGATGAACTGCTGTGCAATCCGGAAGAGCAGCAACCGGGTCAACCGGGCGGCTCGGACTGGGCGTTCTACAATTGGCAAGAGGAGCAGCCGCTCCGATTCATTCTGCGCGCGGTGCCGTCCTATGGCAATACGCGGGGAATGGTTAAGCGGCCGACGTTTTACGCCGGCGGCAGCTACATGACATTTGAGACGGAGATCGGCGCCGGGCAGTATCTCGTGTGCGAGAGCGACCGGATAGGCCGTGTCTACGACGCTAACTGGAACTTGTTGAAGACGGTGGAGGTTGCGTCGGAAGCTCCGTTGCTGAAAAGAGGAGGGCAAACCGTCTCGTTCAGTTGCCGCTTTGAAGGCGATCCAAAGCCGCGCGTGTCCGTCAAGCTGTTCACGCGCGGCGTGCCGGAAGTGGTGGCAGCGCGGCCGGGCGAATGAATTTAAATGAAGAGAAAGCGATTCGACGACTGTTGATGTGCTTTCTCTTCTTTTTTATTTTTTATATTGGTTGCCGGGTTTCATTGTAGAGGGACAAGAACATGGTCCAATTAAAAGTCGCCATTTTAGCGGCTTTTTTTAGAAAACGGAGCCTGTAAACCCGCATGGTGACGCCCTTATCGTAAGGGATGAAATTCTCCTTAGCGATCCGGAACAAGAAAACAAGGAACGTACAAACTTCGCTAATAATCTGATCCTTAAGGTTGAAGAACGCCGACAACGTTTGTTATCCCGATAAGATAAGAAGCTGTCGAGGGACAAGAACATTGCAGAATCGATCGATGTCGGGGGACAAGAACAAAGTCCCATTGAAAGTCGCTATTAAAGCGGCTTTTTTGTTTTATCGGTACAAGTTCTTGTCCCGAGCCAAGGACAAGAACTTGCACCGATTGCCGGAATGGACAAGAACATAGTCCGATTGCCGATTAGACTGATATCTAAACGGTAGGGGATCATCATTTTCATTTGCATAGGCATCTCTTTCAGGTTGAGCCGTATCGGCGAGAAGCTAAGCGGAGGCCCCGTTTTACTGGAAAAAGCGCTGTACCGCCTTCAATGTTAAATGCAACCTTCTTTCGGTGAAATTGCAAAACCGCATAAAATGCAAAGTTCGCTTGACATATATTGCAAAGTAAACTATTCTAAAAAAGCAAAGTAAACATTGCAAGGGTGTGATAACTTGAAGACAAGAATTGCAGAACTGCGTAAGCAGCATAAGCTTTCACAGGAAGATCTAGGAAAAATTGTTGGTGTTACCCGGCAAACCATCACCTCCCTTGAAAGGGGAAAGTATACGGCTTCCCTTATTCTTGCTTACAAAATTGCCAATTATTTTGGACTCGCCATTGAAGAAGTTTTTGATTTCAGCGAAGTGGAGGAAATGTAAATGGACAAGTACAAGATTAAAGTAAAAACTCGCAAAAACGCACTGTCAATGGTAGCTACTGCTACGCTATTGATCTATGTGGGACTTGTATTTTACCGAGGTGGACTACCCGATTTGCCCAGTTTTATAAAGGGATTTCACACAGGTGCTTTTATCGGGGTTGAAGTGGCCGTCGTTTTTTTTCTCGTCAAGTATATAAAAGCCAGCAAAAATGAAGCCGAGTTGAAGAAGCAATATATAGAGGAGAATGACGAGCGGAGTGTAATGATAATCAAGAGTGCCAGTACTCTCAGCGTAGCCATCATTATCATAGGTCTGGGCATTGCCGCCGTGATCGCCGGTTTCTTTAATTCCTTGATATTCTACACCTTACTAGTTTGCTTATTTTTTGTTTTGATCGTATTTTTTACATTGTGGATGTATTATGCGAAAAAACTTTAAGGGTTGGATCAAAGCAGAAAAGCATAATCTGAATAACAGAGTAAATTGTATAATGAGGTCATAGAATAAATATTATATTGCTATAAATTGGATATTCATGCACAAAGAAGCGAGTCGTTTAAATGATTTGCTTACTGGGCTCCCGAATCCGCTGCAGAATTACTGGGAAAATCACGATTCGTGAGTATAAAGGGTGGCAACCATGGTCAATTTGGCTCCTACGGGATGCAAAAGGGAGACAGCGCGCCTAAGGTTACAGGACAGGAACAGCTTCAGCAGGTTGTTCAGGCACTGAAAGAATGGATGAAATCAGTACAAAAATAACAAAAGGACCGTAAGTGTTCATCTTCCATCGATGAATGCTTTCGGTCCATTTATGTTTATCCTGTACCTTTATGCCCTGGCAGCATCTTTATAAAAATATCTCATGAACGACGGTATCGGTTTCCGCCTCTTTTTGTTAACCGTCTTCGGAAGGATCCGCCTCGTGCCAGAGCGAAGAAGATTAGCAGGGCAATAATCGAGCCAACGATGGCTGGAATAATATGAAATCCGCCAATCACCGGCCCCCTTGGTCCCAGCAATCCCGTTCCTAACCAGGAACCGATAAAACCCGCAATAATGTTCCCAAGTACACCGCTCGGTACGTCCCGCCCAATCAAGTTGCCGCTTAACCAGACAATAAGTCCACCAAAAATGAGTACCCATTGCAGATCCATGGATTGTTCTCCTTTCTTCGGGTTTATTACAAGTTATGTTGGCTCAGTGGAATCAGTTGGTGGAGGAATCTAAAGTGTCTGTGCTAAGATGAGGGTAAATTATGATTCAAGCTGGGGAACAAGGCTAGAAGGGATGCACATTGAAGAAAATACTTGTCATTGACGATGAAGTCGCAATCAGAGATTTAATTGAGCTCGTACTGAGAAGAGAAAACTACGTCGTTCAAACGGCTGAAAACGGTAAAATAGCCCTGCAGCTGCTGGATGCTTTTCAACCGGACCTGGTGGTGCTTGACTTGATGCTGCCTGACTGCTCCGGATATGAACTGTGCAAGGAAATCACCAGGAAACGTGCCGTTCCTGTGATCATGCTCTCTGCCAAAAATGAGGTAATCGACAAGGTGTTGGGACTAGAGCTAGGGGCGGAAGATTACATGACCAAACCCTTTGACAATCGTGAATTGCTCGCTCGGATCAAGGTGATTCTGAGAAGAAACGAGAGCAAGGAGGAATCAAGTGAAGGAACAGAAGTGAAATCTACGCGCATCATTCATGAAGAGCTGACATTTGATCTGGAAAGCCGAAGGGTGCTGAAAAACGGTGTACCCGTGTCTTTAACGGCCAAAGAGTTTAAAATTCTGGAAACGTTACTCAAAAGGCCAGACAAAATCTTTACCCGGGATGAGCTGCTGCAGATTGGATGGGGATATGACTTTATGGGAGACAGTCGCAGTGTGGATATGACCATCATGCGATTACGGAAGAAGCTGGAGGATAACGCGGACGAACCGAAGTATGTCAGGACGATCTATGGATTTGGCTATCAACTTGGAGGTGGCGAGGCCTGAAGTATGCAACCCGGTTACTGCTGAATTATTTATTTTTCTCCGTGCTGTCCTTTGGCATCATCATTTTTGCGGTGAATAAAGCCATCGATTACTACAGCTTCATTACCATTGAAAAACAGATGATGGAGAAGGCGGATCTGTCCGAGTTGTCCTTCCGTGAGGTGTTGGCACAGCATAGATCATCGACAGGAGAGCCGCAGACAAAAGAAATCGTAAGACTTGCTCTGGAGAAGCTGAAAGCTTCAGGCAAGGAAGTACGTATCTATGATAGCTCCAAGCAGTTGCTGGGCTTGGCTGTGGATGGCATCATCATTAATGATGGCAAACCTCTTATTTTTGAAAAGAATATTGAGAAAGCCCTGAGCGGCAGTTATGCCTACACCGTAACGGAAGATCATCTGCTTTATTTTGCCACTCCCATTCAGGATCAATACTACCAAAACGCTTATGTGTATGAGTTCGTGGAGGACATTTCCTACTTTTATGCGATTATGGATCAAATCCGTTATATCCTGTTTGCGGGTGCAGGCGGATTTATTGTACTGATTACGTTATCCAGTCTGTGGATCGCCCGCAACACAACCAAGCCGATTAAGCTGTTGCTTGGCGCTGCGCAAAGTTTCTCTAGACAGGAGTTTCGGAGAGTTCATCTAAACCGGAAGGATGAGCTGGGCATGCTGGCAGATGGGCTGGATTCCATGGGGCGGCAGCTTCATGATTATATTCAGTACCAGAAACAATTTGTCTCCAACGTATCTCACGAGTTAAAAACACCATTGGCAGCAATTCGTGGTTTCTCTCAATACTTGTATGAAGGGGAGGAGAACAAGGAGCTGCAAAAAATCTATGCTCATCTGCTGCAGGAATCGGATCGGCTGACGCGCTTGATTAATGAACTGTTGTTGCTATCCCGATTCGACAAGGCTGGTTCTAACAAACTGGAAGTCGAGAAGACGGAAATGAACGAACTGATTCAGCAAGTCGCAACGAGTATGGGTGCCAAGGCTAAAGATAAAGGAATCGAGATTATGTTCAGGGAGGCGGAAGCGGAACCGGAGGATAAGCTTCTGACGAGAGTCCACGCCAACGTGAATCCAATGCTGATGTCCCATGCGATCGCCAACCTTGTGGACAATGCCATCAAATATTCAGGCAGTCCATCGCTAATCGAATTGATGTTGGAACATACGCCAAGCGAGGTAGTTATACGAATACGTGATCAAGGTATCGGTATCGCGGGCGATGAGCTGGAGAGAGTGCAGGAACGCTTTTACCGGGCGAAAAATGCAAGCACAGCGAACGGTTCAGGTCTTGGACTTTCTATTTGCAAAGAGATTGTAGAGCGGTTTAATGGATATATCGACATGGAAAGTCAAATCGGGGAAGGAACGACCGTTACGATTGTGTTACCCCGTGCGTAAACACGCGCGTTAATAGTTAACGTTACAAGATTGATACAATTCTGTTATGAGACTAACAAATGCTTTTTTTATAATCACTTCATAAGAAGAAATCACACATTTATGGAGGGATCATGATGAAATTGATAAACAAAGCTACAGCTGTTATCCTGCTGAGTATTTTACTAACGATGGCACTGACGGGCTGTCAGTCCAATGGTGCCAAGTCGCCAGAAGCGGCGCAGAACTCGGCTGAAAAAAACACGTCGAACGAACAGGCCAAAGGCGAAGGAGCATCAAATTCTACTGCGCCTGCTTCAGAAAATTCGGAAGGACAGAGTGCTGAAGCTATTAAGGAAGGTTCGATGGAGAAGGAAGGCAATGTGGTGCTGAAGGAGCTTGCTTTTGTCTATAATGAGCACACCATTGCGATTTCGGATACAGCGAATGAAGATCAGATGGAACAGATGCTGGGCAAACCGGATAACCTGAAATCTCATACGTACAGTGCCGGCGATGGAACAAACATGGATACGTTAATCGGTTTTACAGAAAAGGTTTATACGTATCCTGGTCTGGAGATTAAAACAATCAGTATACCGGAGGGAAAACAAGACTCCATCTTTCATATCGAAATTACAGATCCTAAGTACGCGACAGTTCGAAACATTAAAGCAGGAGATAGCCTGGATACACTCAAAAACGCCTACCCTGAGGGGAAACTGCTTGGTGATGGAGCCCCTAATGAGGAGGATGACTTCCGTTACGAGCCATCCAATTATGTGGATGTGATGTCGTTTCATATCAAGGATGCCAAGGTGGAGAGCATTCAGATCTACAGCCTTCTGGACTAATATTTAGTGATCGATGTTGGTAAGCCATTCATACGATTCACCTTTAATACCTGCCCGGGAGAGGGGCAGGTATTTTCTCGTTTATAGACTCGTTTATAGAATGGTATCGAGCTGACAGGTTTTCTCTTAAAAAAACTTAGACATGGTACAATTTTGCCATACACAACTTTTTTCCAAGTGATGAACATAAGATCAGTATCTTAGAGAGCTTAGGATATTATCGACAATTAAGTGATCGTTGATATCCGTTCGATGAGCGTTCACAAGGGGAGGAATGAAGCCACTTTTGTGTCAATTATGTTTCATAATTTGTGTGTCATTAGACAACCGATGTCGGGGGACAAGAACATAGTCGCATTGAAAGGTTAGAGGATAATGAACAGGAAAAACTAGTACCGGATGGATTATTGGACCTATTGCTTGCGAATTATTCAGAGAGAATTAGCAAAGTTGAGCACATTAGAACTACATAAAATGAAAAAGAACAACTATGTAAGCATAATCCATAATGTAGATTGACACAAAAGTCCCCTTTTCAGAAATCCTTATTTTATAAGGTTTCTTTTTTTATGAGGGTGGATTTGTGTCATTTTTTTGTGACTCAAATCCACCCTTTTACTAGGGCGTGTATGCAAACCTAAGCGAGCCAGACCATAATTGATGCCAGCGTTAAAAAAGCCTTGAATGAGCTTGCTAACTTATCAAAGCGAGTCGCCAACCGACGATAATGTTTTACTTTATTGAAAAAACATTCAATGAGATGCCGTTCTTTGTTAATTT